>DASYQW010000001.1 GCA_036005065.1 Candidatus Methylomirabilota bacterium
GCTATCGACGCCTGCGCCGGCTCGTGAAGCGGCTCACCTTCTGACGTATGATGAGATCCGCGGCGGCGCGGAGGTGAGCCAGACCCGATGAGCGCGAGCGGTCGAGGCCCCATCGACGTCTCGATCATCATCCCGGTCTTCAACAAGCTGGCCTTCACCCGCCAGTGTCTCGACCGGATCTGGCGGCACACCTCGGCCGCCCGGCCGTACGAGATCATCGTCGTCGACAACGGCTCGACCGACGGGACCGCCGCCTGCTTCGGCCAGCCCGCCGGCCTGGCGGGGCCCGTCCGCTATCAGCGAAACCCGACGAACCTCGGCTTCGCCAAGGCGAACAACATCGGGGCGCGCCTGGCCACCGGAGCCTATCTCCTGTTCCTCAACAACGACACCCTGCCCCAGCCCGGCTGGCTCGAGGAGATGGTGAAGCTCGCCGAGTCGGACGAGGCCATCGGGATCGTCGGGATCAAGCAGCTCTTCCCCTACACCAACTCGATCCACCACGTCGGCGTCATCTTCACGGCCGGCGGCGTGCCGCAGCACCTCTACCCGCACGCCGACGCGCGCCTGCCCCACGTCAACAAGCAGCGCGAGTACCAGGCCGTCACCGGCGCGTGCCTGCTGATCGGCCGGGAGCTGTTCGAGGCGGTGGGCGGATTCGACGAAGGCTACCTGAACGGGTACGAGGACACCGACCTCTGCCTGGCGGTCCGCCGGCGCGGCCGCAAGGTCGTCTGCTGCACGACCGCCTTCATCTATCACTACGGCCAGATCACCGAGGGCCGGACGGCCGACGACGACCAGAACGCCGCGCGCTTCGCCGCGAAGTGGCGGGCGCAGGTGCGGGTCGACGAGGCGGACTATGCCGAGCAGGACCAGGCCGAGCTCCGCCACCAGGCCCTCCAGCCGCCCGGGGGGCGGGCGGCGGCCGATCCGGCCGGGATCTGCTTCGTCGACGATCTCGGGCAGGGGAGCGCGTTCAGCTGGATCGTGGTCGAGCTCGCCCTGGCGCTCCGGCGCCGCGGCCGGGCGGTCTCTCTCCGCAAAGGCCCGCTGACGGACACGCTCGACGCCGAGACCCGGACCGCGCTCCAGTCCCTCATGGTGACCCGCCCGCATCCGGACGGCGTCCACGTCAAGTGGTCCCACTACTGGCCCCGGCACCTCGCGGTCGACCTCGGGGGCCGCCTCAACCTGGAGTTCTTCGTCATCAACTATCTGTTCGGGCAGCCGGGACGCCAGCCCTGGGACTACTGGCTCCAGTCCCTGGCCCACGACGGGCATCACAAGCTCCCGGTCTCCGGGTTCTGCGCGAGCGTGCTGCGACAGATCGGGGTGGCCGCCGCGGACCTCGACGTCTTGCCGCACGGGTACTCGCGCGAGATCGACGAGGTCGAGGGCGCGGGGCCGCGGGAGGATCGGTTCCGCTTCCTCACCGTCACGAACTCGCACGACCTCGAGCGGTACGGGACCGCGCAGCTCCTGGAGACCTACTGGGCGACCTTCCGCCCGGCCGACGGCGTGGTGCTGACGGTGAAGGACTACGGCGCCAGCTCGGCCGACCGCACGCTGCGGGACCTCTGCCGGGCGCACCGAGACCAGGCGCCGGTCGAGTACGTCGACGCGTTCCTGGAGAAGCGCGAGCTGATCCGGCTCTACCGGGCCGCGGACGCCTACGTGTCGGCCCACCGGGGCGAAGGGTTCGGGATGAAGATCCTGGACGCCATGGCCTGTGGCCTCCCGGTCATCACGCCGCTCTTCGGCGGGCCGACCGAATACTGCACCCCCGAGAACTGCGTTCCCGTTCGCTTCGCGCTTTCGCCGATGGGCGAGTGCCTCGACCGCCGGAGCCTCGCCATCACCAACCAGCCGCTCTGGTGCGAGCCGGACTGGGCCGATCTGGGGCGGCAGCTGCGGGAGGTCGTGGCCCGTCCGGACCGGGGCCGGGCCCTCGGCGAGCGGGCGCGCCGCGACGTCCGGGAGCGCTTCACCTGGGACCGGGTGGCCGAGCAGCTCCTGACGATCGTGGACCGAC
Organism: Candidatus Methylomirabilota bacterium; assembly: GCA_036005065.1. Taxonomy (NCBI): domain Bacteria; phylum Methylomirabilota (SeqCode); species Candidatus Methylomirabilota bacterium. Next base: position 2,036 of record DASYQW010000001.1, read on the forward strand.
TGGAGGCGCGGCCGAGGGGATCGCGGGGTATCGCGGTCCAGGTCCCGGCGGAGACGGGCGAGCGCTCTCCGTACTGGCTGGGCTGCCGGGTCAGCGTCGTCATCCCGACCTACAACCGGAAGGAGACTCTCCTCCGCTGCCTCGCGGCGCTCGCGCGGCAGTCCATCCTGCCCCAGGAGTTCGAGGTGGTGGTGGTGGACGACGGGTCGACCGACGGGACGGAGGAGGCGCTCTCAGCGCAGGCGTTCGCGTTTCCGCTGCGGTACCACCGCCAGGCGAACCAGGGCCCGGGCATGGCGCGGAACCTGGGCATGGAGGTGGCCCAGGGGGAGGTGGTGCTGTTCATCGGGGACGACATCATCGCGGACGAGCGGCTCCTGGAGCATCACCTCCTCGCCCACGCCCGGTATCCGGAGCCGGGCGACGCGGTCCTCGGGCACATCGAGTGGCCCCCGTGGCTCGAGCGGACGGCGGTGATGGACTACGTCTGCGGCGAGGGGGCCCAGCAGTTCGGGTACCACTACATCGAGAAGCTTCCGGCCCTCGATTACGGGTTCTTCTACACGAGCAACATCTCGCTCAAGCGGCAGTTTCTGTGGGAGGCCCTCCGGGCGGGGATCCGGTTCGACCCGCGCTTCCGGTACGCGGCCTTCGAGGACAGCGAGTTCGCGTACCGGCTGGGGCCGCGGGGGCTCGCGATCCACTATTGCAAGGACGCGCTCGTCTACCACGACCACTGGATGGACCTCCCGGGCTTCGCCCGGCGCGAGTATCACGTGGGCCAGATGGCCGTGGTCTTCGCCCGGAAGCATCCCAGGGTCGACGAGCTCCAGCAGACCCGGTGGATCGGCGACTGGGTGGACGCGGTCGAGCGGCTCGGCGCGCGACCGGAGGCGGTCGAGCGGCTCGAGGTGCTCGACCGCTGGACCGACGAGCTCATCATGGACCTCGCCGGTCGGGTGGAGGCCGGCCTGGCCGACGTCGGGCGGGGAGACGCGCGGCAGCCGCCCGGATTCGACGAGCCGTCCCTCCGGGCGGCGCTCTACTCACTCTTCGGGCTCGTCTTCGACGTCGCGCGGACGCGCGGCAAGGTCCACGAATGGTTCGCCGGGACCGACGACCCTCGACGGGTGGCCGCGGCCAAGGCCCTGCTGAGCTGCGTCAAGAAGCTGCGGTTCCTCCTGGGGAAGGACCGGGGGGGCGAGGAGCTCCGGGAGCTGCGGGCGGAGCTCGGGCAGCGGGAGGCGACCGCCCGGTACTTCCATCAGGTGGCCCAGCACTTCCAGCAGATCGCCGAGCACTTCCAGTGGACCACCGGGCAGCTCGAGCGCCAGAAGGCGGCCCTCGAAACCGAGCTGGCCGCCATCAAGGCGAGCACGTCCTGGAGAGTGGTGCGGCGCCTTCAGGGTCTCCGGCTCCGGCTGGCCCCCCCCGGGTCCCGGCGGGAACGGCTCTTCCACCATCTGCGGGGCGACGAGTAACCCGGCCGCTTGGCCCGAGCGGGCGCCGCTTGGAGCAGCGGTCCGAGCGGCGGCTTCGCCGCCGCAACCCCTCCGGGGGGAGGTTTGGGAGGGGGCCG
>DASYQW010000002.1 GCA_036005065.1 Candidatus Methylomirabilota bacterium
CGCGCTCGAGCCACCGGCCGACCAGCGCGATTTCGTCCGGCTCGGGCCAGCGGATCACGCGTCGCAGGACCACCTCGTCCCCGCGCGTGACCCGGAGCGCCACCGTCTCCGGACCCTGCCGCGCGAGCACGCAGCGGAGCCCGCCCGGGGTCTCGAGACGAAGCCCGGCGATCCCCGCCGCTGCGGCGCCGGGCCGCAGCGTGACGGCGACGTCGCCGGCGGGAGCGGCCAGCCGCCCCGTGACGCCGCCTCCGGGCCCGCGGGTCAGCCGCTGCCCCGGACGCCAGCCGAGGCGGGCCGCCAGCCAGGCGAGGTAGAGGCAGGCCACCGTCTCGCCGCTCGAGCCGTATTCGACGTCCACGCTGCCGAGGGCGCGAAGGTCCGGCCGCACGTCGTGGGGCTCGAAGCAGTCGGCGGTCCACTCGCGCCACGGCTCGGCGCGCTCCCAGGCCAGGTCGCCGACGGCAAGCGACGCCCGGACATCCCGCACCCCGGCCACCCACGGCGCCAGCGCGGCGGGGCCGATGCGCGTCCCGTCGAGCAGGAGGGCGTCGAGGCTCGGCGCGAGGCGGTCGAGGATCAGCGCCGGCGACTCGGGGCCGGTGCGCCACCAGGCGATGGCGGGGCAGTCGGGGAGTAAGAGCGCCGGCACGGCGCTTCCGACCCGTTCGACCGCGCGACCGCCGGCTACGATCATCACCTGCTCCCCGCAGACCTGGAGGCCGTCGCCGATCGGGCGGCAGTGGGTGGCGACCCACGCCGTCAGCTCGTCGGCCGCCGCGTCGGGATCGAGGCAGAGGATCAGGACGCGTCCCGGGTGGTGCGCCGTGAGGTCGGCGAGGATGGAGGCCGCCGCCTGACCCTCGCGCTCGCTCGCCACGAGGGCAACGAGGTTGAAAGTCGCGGCCCGCAGGACCGCCGAGGCCGTACCGACCGCGGCCGGGTCGGACGTCGTGCGCCAGAGCTCGGCGAGCGCCGTCTCGATGGCGGCGAGGTCCTGGACGAGCACCGGCGCGCCGCCGGCCGGGCTCACAGTCGCCGCCATCGCCGCCCCTCGCGCTCCAGGAGCTCGTCGGCCTCGCGGGGCCCCCAGCTGCCGGCCGCATAGTTCGGGAACTTGGGCCGGGGCCCCTGGGCCCAGGCCGCCTGAATCGGGGCCAGCAGATCCCAGGCCGCCTCGACCCAGTCCTGTCGCGCGAAGAGAGTGGCGTCGCCCCGCATCGCGTCGAGGAGGAGGCGCTCGTAGGCCTCGGGCGTCGCCACGCCGAAGGAGCGGCCGTAGCGGAAGTCCATCGTGACCGGGCGGATGCGAAAATCCTGGACCGGCAGCTTCGCGCCGAATCGAAGGGCGATGCCCTCGTCGGGCTGGATGCGCAGGACCAGCGCGTTCGGGAGGAGGCCGCCCCCCCGGGCCCCGTAGAGGAGCTGGGGAGGCTGTCGGAACTGGATCGCGATCTCGGAGGCGCGCTTGCTGAGCCGCTTCCCGGACCGAAGATAGAACGGCACGCCCGCCCAGCGCCAGTTGCCCAGCTCGAGCCGGACCGCGGCGTAGGTCTCCGTCACCGAATCGGGCGCCACGTCAGGCTCTTCCCGGTAGCCCGGCACCGGCTTCCCGAGAATGGCGCCCCGCTCGTACTGCCCGCGCACGGCGCGCCGGTCCACCTCCTCCGGCCGGATCGGCTGCACCGCGCGAAGCGCCTTCGTCTTCTCGTCGCGCACGTGGTCCGCCGCGAACGTCACCGGAGGCTCCATGGCGACCAGGCAGAGGAGCTGAAGCAGGTGGTTCTGCACCATGTCGCGCAGCGCCCCCGCCTCCTCGTAGTAGCCGCCGCGTCCCTCGACGCCGAGCGTCTCCGCCACCGTGATCTGGACGTGGTCCACGTGTGAGCGATTCCACAAGGGCTCGAAGATCTCGTTGGCGAAGCGGAAGACCAGGATGTTCTGGACCGTCTCCTTGCCGAGGTAATGGTCGATCCGGTAGACCTGGGACTCCGCGAAGGACTCGGCCACCATGCGATTCAGCGCCCGGGCCGACGCCGCGTCGTGGCCGACCGGCTTCTCGATGACGATGCGCCGCCAGGCGTGATCACTGCGGGCGAGACCGGCCTGCCCGAGGGCGGGGACGATCACCGGGTACGCCGAGGGCGGTGTCGCCAGGTAGAAGAGATAGTTCCCGCGGGTCCCTCGCTCCTCGTCGAGCGCGCTGAGCCGCGCCGCCAGCCGACCGTAGCCGGCCGTGTCCTGGAACTCCAGCGGGACGTAGAAGACGTTCTCGGCGAACGCCTCCCACTCCCCGGCCTCGGGCGCGCCCGTCCGGCCGTGGGCCACGACCGCTTCCCGCATCTGGCGCCGGAAGTCGTCGTCGCTGAGGGGCCGGCGGGCCACGCCGACGACCGTGAAGCCGCCCGGCAGCCGGTGCTCGAGGGCCAGGGCATGGAGGGCCGGGAGGAGCTTCCGGCGCGTCAGGTCCCCCGACGCCCCGAAGATGACCATGATGCAGGGATCGGGAACGCGCTCGCTGTCGAGACCGGCGCGGAGCGGGTTCGGCTCGAGCCCGGCCTCCCTCATGGCTCGCGGATGGGCGCGAGCGCCGCCGCCTCGGCCGCCGCGATGAGGCGCTGGAAACCGGCGCCGACGTCCCCCGAGAGGTGAAGGCGAAGCACGGGAAGCCCCTTGGCCCGGAGGGCCCCGAGGTCGCCCAGGGCCTGCGCCTGCTTGAGGATCCCGAAGCTGTAGGGTCGGCCCGGGATCGCGTGATCGGCGGCATCGTCGGCGGTGATCTGGAGGAAGCAGCCCGTGCGGGGGCCGCCCTTGTGGAGCTGCCCCGTCGAGTGGAGGAAGCGCGGGCCGTACCCGAGCGTCGTGGCCACGTGGAGCTGGTCGCGCAGCCGGTGGCGGAAGGCCTGGAGCGCCCGGCTGTGCGCCTCGGTGGGCGCCACATAGGCCATGAGCGCGAGGTAGTGCCCGCGCCGGAGCTGGCGGAGGTGCGCCGCCAGAAGACCCGGAAGGTCGCGCGGCACCGCGGCGGGGCTCCCGGCGGCGACATAGGCGGCGAGGCCGTCGCCCTGCCAGGTCGGCGCCTCGGTCGGCAGGCGGCCCCGCGCCACGTACTCGTCGAGGAGACGGCTCGTGTTGTCCTTGGACTCCTGGACGTTCGGCTCGTCGAAGGGATCGATCCCGAGGAGCGCGCCGGCCACCGCCGTCGCGAACTCACACCGGAAGAACTCGCCGGCCAGGTCCGCGCGGTCGGCGAGCGTCAGCCGCAGCACCGGATGGCCCGCGGCGGCCAGCGGCCCCGCCGCGTACTCCACCGGTCCAGCCTCATGGGCGAGACCCATGACCACGAAGACACGATCGCCGCCATAGACGGCCGGCGGGCCGGGCGTCTCGTCGGCGACGGGGATCAGCCCCCGCCCCTCCTTGCCCGTCGACTCGGCGAGAAGCTGCTCGACCCAGGCCGCGAACGGGGCGACGCCCGGGGAGAGGAGGAACGTCACCTTGTCCCGCCCGGCGCGCGCGAGCTCGGCCAGCGCGACGCCGAGACGCAGGCCCTCGTTCTCGTCCGGCGGGACATCCGCCCCGCAGCGGGAGGCCATCGCCTCGGCCCGCGCCAGGAGGGCGCTCAGGTCGAGGCCCAGGAGGGCGGCCGGCACCAGACCGACGTAGGTGAGCGCCGAGTACCGGCCGCCGATGTCCGCGGCGTTGAGGAAGGTATGCCGGAAACCCTGCTCGCGCGCGAGGCGCTCGAGCGGCGTGCCGGGATCCGTGATGGCCACGCAGTGCCGGCCCGCCCGGTCGCCGAGCACCGTCTCGAGGCGCTGGCGGAAGGCGGCGTAGAAGGCCAGCGTCTCCGTCGTCGTTCCCGACTTGGTCGAGACGAGGAGCAGCGTCCGGTCGAGAGGCAGCGCCCGCGCGGTCGCCTCCACGGCCGCGGGGTCGGTCGAGTCGAGCACGCGAAGGTCGAGCGCGCGGTCGGGGAGGCCCCGGCCGCCGAAGACGAGCCGCAGCACGTCCGGCGCCAGGCTCGAGCCGCCCATCCCGAGGAGAAGGGCGTGGGTGAGACCGGCCTCCCGCACGTCGTCGGCGAAGGCGCGAAGGGCGCCGACCTCGCGGCGCATCGGCTCGATGATGTCGAGCCAGCCGAGGCGGTTCCGGATGACCCGCTGGTGCTCGGCCTCCGCCTTCCACAGGGCGGGATCGCGCGCCCACAGGCGTTTGACGAAGCCCTCCCGATCGAGCCGGGCCAGTGTGGCCCGGGCCGCTTCGGCGGCCGGGCCGAGCGTGGCGAGGAAGCCGTCGAGCCCCGCGCTCATCGGCTCAGCGTCCGAGCAGCGCGCGGGCCCGGGCCACCACGTTCTCCGTCGTGAAGCCGAGCTCACGCATGTTGACCTCGCCCGGGGCCGACGCGCCGTAGCGATTCAGCCCGACGATGACGCCCTCGGGGCCGACCCAGCGCTCCCAGCCGAAGGGCGAGGCCGCCTCCACGGCCAGCCGCCGCCCGACGTCCCGCGGGAGGACCGCCTCGCGGTAATCGGCCGGCTCGGCCGCGAACAGCTCCCAGGACGGCATGCTGACCGCGCGGGCCCGCACGCCGTCCTTGGCGAGGGCCGCCTGGGCGGCCACCACGAGCTGGACCTCCGAGCCGGTCCCGATCAGGATGATGTCGGGCGGGCCCGGACCATCGTCGGCCAGGACGTAGGCGCCTCGCGCCAGGCCCGCGGCCGGCGCCAGGACGGTGCGGTCGAGCACCGGAACTTTCTGCCGGGTCAGGACGAGCGCCGTCGGCCCCTGGCGCCGCGCCAGGGCCACCTTCCAGGCGACGACCGTCTCGTTGGCGTCGGCCGGCCGGATGACCACGAGGTGCGGCATCGCCCGGAGCGCGGCCAGCTGCTCGATCGGCTGGTGGGTGGGGCCGTCCTCGCCGAGCCCGATCGAGTCGTGGGTCCAGACGTAGATGACGGGAAGCTCCGACAGCGCGGCCAGGCGGACGGCGGGGCGCATGTAGTCCGAGAAGTTGAAGAACGTCCCGCAGAAGACGATGAGGCCGCCGTGATAGGCAAGACCGTTACTGATCGCGCCCATCGCATGCTCGCGGACGCCGTAGTGGATGTGGCGTCCGTCGTAGCTGCCGCGCAGGAAGGAGCCCGCGGTCTTGACGAGCGTCTTGGTCGAGGGGGCCAGGTCGGCATCCCCGCCGATGAGCGCGGGCAGCCGCGGCGAGACCGCGGCCAGCGTGGCGCCGCTCGCGTCGCGGGTCGCGGTCGGCGTCTCGGGTCCGAACGCCGGCAGCGTGGCGTCCCAGCCGGCGGTGAGGGTGCCGGCCTGTCCGTCGCGCCACGCCGCCGCCGGCTCGGAATGGGCCTGAGCGTAGGCCTCGAAGCCCGCGTGCCACTCGGACTGCCACTGAGCCCCGCGCGCCCGCGCCTCGCGGAAGCGCGCCAGCGCCGCGTCCGGGATGAGAAAGCTCGGCTCGAGCGGCCAGCCGAGCGCCTGCTTGGCGGCGCGGAGCTCCTCTTCCCCGAGCGGCTCCCCGTGGGCCTCATGGGTTCCCTGCTTCTTCGGCGCGCCGTAGCCGATCACGGTGCGCACGGCGATGAGCGAGGGCCGCTCCGCCTCGGCCTGCGCACCGCGGAGGGCTTTGTCGACCGCCTCGAGGTCGTTCCCGTCGGGGACGACCTGCGTGTGCCAGCCGTAACCCTCGAACCGCCGCGGGACGTCTTCGGAAAAGGACAGGGCGGCCTTGCCGGCCAGCGAGACCAGGTTGTCATCGTAGAGGACGATGAGGCGTCCGAGCCCGAGATGCCCGGCCAGCGACACGGCCTCGGCCGCCACGCCTTCCATCAGGTCGCCGTCGGAGCAGATCGCGTAGGTGTGGTGGTCGACGATGGTGTGCTCCGGCCGGTTGAACCGGGCCGCGAGGTGCCGCTCGGCGATGGCCATGCCCACCGCGTTGCCCAGCCCCTGACCGAGAGGGCCGGTGGTGGCGTCGACGCCCGGGGTCAGCCCGTACTCCGGGTGGCCCGGCGTCTTCGACCCCCACTGGCGGAAGCGCTTGAGCTCGTCTAGCGAGAGGTCGTAGCCCGTCAGGTGGAGGAGGGCGTAGAGGAGCATCGAGCCGTGTCCCGCCGAGAGGACGAACCGGTCCCGGTCCGGCCAGGTGGGGTCCGCCGGGTTGTGCCGGAGGAAGCGGGTCCACAGGACGTAGGCCATCGCCGCCGCGCCCATCGGCATCCCGGGATGCCCCGACTTCGCCTTCTGGACGGCGTCGGCCGCCAGGAAGCGAATCGTGTTGACGCAGAGGGTATCCAGGTCGGAACCGCTCATCCGCTGCTCCTCTCTTCGTAGAACGGGATCAGAAGGTCATAGAGCCGGCGGTGCCGGGCGAGGCCCTGGCGATAGTGCGCGTGGCGCGCGGGGTCGGGTCGAACGGTGGGACCGAAGCCGGCCGGCGCCGCCTCGAGCGAGGGCAGGGCCCCGAGCGCCTCGAGCGCGAGCAGGGCGGCGCCTCGGCTCGAGGCCTCCGCCTCCGTCGAGGACCGCAGCGGGACCCCGAGGACGTCGGCCATGATCTGGGTCCAGGCGGGAGAGGCGAGGAGCGCCCCGCCGGTGGCCACGATCTCGGCCCCGCGGGGGCACGCCTCGGCGAGGCGTGCGTGGATGAGGGCAAAGCGGTACGCCACCGTCTCCAGCCCGGCCCGCAGGATCTCGATCGGCTGGGTGGCGAGCGAGAGTCCGACGACGGCCGCTCGCGCCGTGGCGACCCAGCCCGTGCTCCGCTCACCGGCGAGGAACGGGAGCACGGTGAGGCCGTGGCCGTCGGGCGGCATGGCCGCGATCTCGCGCTCGATCGCGTCGGGCGAGCCGAGCTGCAGCGTCTCCCGCAACCAGTGATAGACGCTGCCGCCGTTCGACAGCGCACCGCCGAGCAGGATGCGGCGCCGATCGACCCGATAGCACCAGAGACCGGCCGGCGGCGTCACGGCGCCCGTCTCCCAGCAGACCCGCATCGCCCCCGACGTGCCGACCATGAGCGCGACGCGGTCGGGCCCGTGGCAGCCGGCCCCGATGTTCGAGCACGCGCCGTCGCCGAGCGCCGGGAGCCAGGGCCGCCGGGCGAGCGCCGGCCACCGCCCGGCGAAGGGCGGCCGGAGACCGGACAGGGGCGCGTCGAGATCGGTCAGCGGCGCCAGGTGGTCCGGCGTGAGACCGATGGCCTCCAGCACCGGACCGTCCCACCTCAGGGCGTGCTGGTCGAAGAGGCCGCTCCCCGACGCCATCGAGATGCTGCAGCGGGTCTCGCCGAAGAGCCGGAGCTGGAGGTACTCGCCGAATGACATCCAGCGCCGCACCGCGGCGAAGCCGGCCGGATCCACGGTGGCGCGCCAGAGGATCCGGGCCGGCAGGTACGAGGTGTGGAACACGCAGCCCGTGCGGGCGTGGTAGGTCTTCTCGTCGAGCCGCGCCCGCAGGACGCCGACCGACTCGGCGCTCCGCGTGTCGGCCCAGGAGTAGAGCGCCGTCCGAGCCCGGCCGTCGGCCCCGACTCCCAGGACGGTGTGCCAGAAGGTGCTGATCGCGACGGCCGCCACGCCGTCGGCCCGTGGTCCCAGGTCGGCCACGACGCCGTCGAGGGTCTCGCCCGTCAGGCGAACGAGACGCTCGGGGTCGAACTCGACGCCGCCGTCCGGGGTCGTCTCGGGCTCGTAATCCTGCTGGTGCTCCACCGGCAACGCGCGGCCACGCGCGTCGAAGCAGAGCGCCCGGACCGACGAGGAGCCGACATCGACCGTTACGATGAACGGAGGCTCGACGGCGCGCGGGGCTCCCATGCCGGCACTCCCGCTCATCCTAGATCATTTCGGGGGGGTCTCGGAAGACCCCCCGATGCCCCCCCGTCGTGGCGGCGGCGAAGCCGCCGCTCGGAGTACTCGTGGATGCACCACGCGCTCGGTGTCAGCGCCAGGTTATGCCGACAAACTCCTAGCAGGCGAAGCTGTCGCTGACCAGCCGGCCGCTGTGTAGAATGGACGAGAGGCGCACATGGCGACGCCGATCGACCTGGAGGTCCTGGTTCGGGTGGCCGGGGATGCCATCGTCGTGGCCGATCCCGAGGGGCGGATCCGCCTCTGGAACCCGGCGGCCGAGCGCGTGTTCGGGCACACGGCGGCGGAGGCCGTGGGTCAATCGCTCGACCTGATCATCCCCGAGCGCTTCCGCGAGCGGCACTGGGCCGGTTACCGGGAGGTCATGCGCACGGGCCAGACCCGCTACGGCGCCGACGTCCTTCGAGTCCCCGCGCTGCGGAAGGACGGCCGGCGGGTGTCCATCGCCTTCACGGTCGCGCTCCTGGCCGATGCGGAAGGGCGCGTGACCGGCATCGCCGCCTTCGTCCGCGACGAGACGGCGCGCTGGGAGGAAGAGCAAGGGCTCCGCCGCCGGATCGCCGAGCTGGAAGGCCGCCGGCCGGCCTGACCCCGCGCCCGGGATGGGGTTCGTCGAGATTCCCGAGGGCGCGTTCTGGATGGGCTGGCCGGACGGCGAGCGCGGCGGACGGGGCGAGCAGCCGCGCCACCGGGTCTGGCTCGACCGGTTCGCCATCGCCACCCACCCGGTCACCAACGCCGAGTACGGCGAGTTCCTGGCCGCCACCGGCGCGCCGCCTCCGCCGTTCCGCACAGACCCTCGCTTCAGCGATGCAGCGCAGCCGGTGGTCGGCGTCACCTGGGGCGAGGCGGTCGCCTACTGCGCCTGGCTCGGCCGGGTGACGGGGCGCCCTCACCGCCTGCCGACCGAGGCCGAGTGGGAGCACGCGGCGCGGGGCGGGCTCGACGGGGCTCGCTACCCGTGGGGTGACGCGTCCCCCGAGGCCGTCTTTCCCGGCGTGCGGCTACCCCTGGCCGGTCCGCCGCCGGTCGGCTCGGGTCCATCCAACGGCTTCGGCCTCACCGACCTGAGCGGCTGTGTGCACGAGTGGTGCCTCGACTGGCACGACGAGGGCTACTACGCCGCCTCCCCCGAGCGGAACCCGCCGGGCCCGGCCCAGGGGATCCGCCGCGCCTCGCGCGGCGGCGCCTGGCGTCACCAGATCCCCTGGAGCCCGGTCGCCCACCGCTCGAGCCTGCCCCCGCACCTCCGCTACTCCGATTACGGCTTCCGCGTCGCGGCCGGCCTCGACGGAACGGCCGGAAGCTGAATCCCGGGGCGCTCGCTGGCCTCGATGCTGCCGGCCGCCATAGATGGTGTTGCTGACGCATGCTACCTTCAAACTCCAGACGGCGACGCCTTTGCTGCAGCCGCTCTTGTCACGATCCGTTCCGGCTTGGTTGGAATGGCAGTCTCCAACTCCAGCCAAAAACTGCGGCTATTTCACATCCCGGATGCAATTCGGCGGATCAGACCGATTCGGCGTAGAATCGGCGGCGCTCCGAGCACGCCTCCGTGATGATCTCAGTACGCGCGGCTAACTTCCGGATGAACCCGCCGGGCGTGACGCCCGCGGGTTATCCGGAGCGTTCGCTTGCTGAGTTACGGGCTTGCGCATCGAAGCGGGCCGTAGCTACAATGTAGGCACATGACGACCAAGACGCGCATCGTCCGGATCGGCAACTCGCGGGGCATCCGGGTTCCCAAGATTCTCCTGGAGCAGGCGCAGTTGCCCGACGAGGTGGAGTTGCATGCCGAGCCTGGCCGCCTCGTCGTCCAAGGGGCGCGCCGACCCCGGACGGGCTGGGCGGAGGCGGCGCGGGCCATGTCCAAGCATGGGCATGATGACCTGCTCGATGAGCCGACCGCCACCCGTTTCGATCGGGAGGAATGGGAGTGGTAGTGACGCGGGCCGGACGGGCCCGCGGCGAAGTCCATCTGGTTCGGTTGGACCCGACCCTTGGCAGCGAGATTCAGAAGACTCGTCCCTGCCTCGTCGTGTCACCTGATGAGCTCAACCAATACCTTCGCACCGTGATCATCGCGCCGATGACCACGGGCGGCGCGCAGTACCCATGGCGGGTGCCGTGTCGCTTTCGGCGCCGATCCGGCTTCGTCGCCTTGGACCAGATCCGCACGGTCGATGCCGAACGGCTGCTCCGCCGGCTAGGTCGGCTCAGACCGCAGACGGTTGCGGCAGTCCTTCAGCGCCTCCAAGAGATGTTCGCGGGGTGATGGGCAACAAACCGCTTCGGCGGACCGGCTGCGCCGGCGGCTGAGCGTGCCCCGTTCGGCGAATCTGAGCTGAGGTCTGACGGAGGCGCTGGACTGGCCCCTGAGTGCCGGCCCTCCTGCCGATCCGGTCGGATTCATCCAGGACCGCGTTCGTCGAGGACGAATCCTTTGGACCTCCGGCGCGCCCGGCCGCTTGACAGAGAAAGCGCGCGGGCATTAGGGTGGGTCACCGCCGCCGCAAGGAGGCCTCCGCCTGGTGGACACGCCGGATTCCCTCGCCAAGCACGTGGAGCGCGGCATCCTCGTCCAGATGCTCCAGACCCTGGTCCGCATCCCCAGCGTCACCGGGACGGAGGACGCCGCCCAGGAGCAGATGGCCCGGTTCCTCCGCGAGCTGGGCGGGGAGGTCGATGCCTGGCGGCCCGACGTCGCGGCGCTCCGCCGGGAGCCGAACTTCCCCACCTCGACGAGGACCTCGATCGCGTGTACGCGCTCTTCCCGCGGCTCCGGGAGCGGCGGCGCCAGCTCGCCGGGACCCTGTCGGGCGGCGAGCAGCAGATGCTGGCGATGGCGCGCGCGTTGATGGGGCGGCCCCGACTGCTCCTCATGGACGAGCCGTCCATGGGCCTGGGGCCGCGCCTGGTCGAGCAGGTCTTCGACACGATCGCCCAGGTCAACGGCCAGGGCACGACGATCTTCGTGGTCGAGCAGAACGCCAACATGGCGCTCTCGATCGCGCATCGGGGGTACGTGCTGCAGACGGGGCGGATCGTCCTGCACGACACCGGGGAGAACCTGCTCCGCAACCCCGAGATCCAGCGGGCTTATCTCGGTCACGGGGGACCGGGAGCCGGCGACTGACGATCCGCGGCAGGCTGACGTCAGCCCCGAGGCCGACCCGCCGCCGCGTTCGGGCTACGAGTGCGGCTCGAAGAGCTTGATGATCGACGTAATGTCGAGCTCGCCGTGCCCGCGATTGTCGTGCAGGCGGAAGAGCTGGGTCGCCAGGGCGGTCATCGGGAGCGCCGTGCGGGTCGCCGTCGCCAGCTGCTGGAGGAGCTCGAGGTCCTTGAGCATCGTCCGCACCTGACCGACCGGCCGGAAGTCCCCGGCGATCATCCGGGGCCCCATGACCTGGAGGAGGCGCGAGTCGGCGAAGCCGCCCTCCAGCACCTCGGGCAAGAGCTCGGCCGTGACGCCCCCGTGGCGGGCCAGGGTGACCATCTCGGCCAGCACGACGTAGAGGCAGGCGACGCCGATCTGGTTGATCATCTTGGTGGTCTGCCCGGCGCCCACCGGCCCCAGGTGCGCGAAGCGGCGCGACAGGTGCTGGGCCACCGGCCGGACGCGCTCGACGTCGGCCGCCTCCCCGCCCACCATCATGACGAGGGTGCCGGCGGCGGCGCCCATGGTGCCACCGGAGACCGGGGCATCCACCCACCCCATCCCGGTCTCGGCCCGGAGCCGGGCGGCCATCCGCCGGGTCGCCTCCGCGCTGATCGTCGAATGATCGACCAGGAGCTTCGTCGGGCCGGCCGCTCCCGCGACCCCGTCGGCGCCGAACACGACGGCCTCCACCGCCGCCGTGTCGAGCAGGCACAGGTGGATCACCTCGCTCTGCCGCGCGACGTCGGCCGGTGACCGGCCCGGCCGGGCGCCCCGGGCCAGAGCATGCTCCATCTTGGCCCGCGTGCGGTTCCACACCGTCACCGGGTATCCCGCGTCCAGGAGGCGCGGCGGCATGTGGGCCCCCATCAGGCCGAGCCCGATGTAGCCGATTGCGGGCCGGTCGTCACTCATGATCCCTCCTCCTCTAGGAGGCTGGCGGAGTACTCGCGCGCCACCGCCTCCCCCAGCCGCCGCGGGTCGGTGTTCCACTCCGAGCGCGGGCTTGCCCGCGCAACCCTCCCGGGGGAGGGTCTGGGAGGGGGCCGTCGAGGCCCCCTCCCATGATCTAGCCCTTGACGGCCCCGAAGGTCAGGCCCCGGACGATCTGCTTGTTAGATCACGTCGAAGGCCTTGAGGGAGTCGATGGTCCGGAACATGGCCGCCACCGCCAGCGTCGGCTTGAGGAGGGGCAGCGTGATCCTCCGGAACGCCTGCCAGGCCGAGGCGCCGTCGATCACCGCCGCTTCGAAGGGCTCCCGGGGCAGTGAGTCCAGGCCGGCCAGGACGATGAGGGTGACCATGGGGGTCCACTGCCAGACGTCGACCATCGCCAGGGACGGGATCACCGTATCCGGGTGGGTCGCCCACAGGGAGGGGGGCAGCCCCACCTGCTCGAGGAGATGGTTGAACAGTCCGCCGGTCGGCGTGAGGAGCATGCTCCAGACCAGGGCCATGGCCACCGGCGTCGCCACCATCGGGAGCATGAACAGGACACGCAGCGCCGCGCTCCCGGGGATGCGCTGGCGGAAGAGGACGGCGAGGGCCGTGCCCAGGGCCAGCTCGGGTGGGATCGTGATGCCGGTCAGGTAGGCGGTTCGGGCCATCGCGCCCCAGAACCGATCGTCCCGGAGAAACATCTCGCCGTAGTTGCCCAGCCCGACGTATTCGCGAGGCCTCGCGATGTACCAGTTGAAGAGGTGTCGCAGTAGAAGCAGCGGCCGCAGCTCGCGTTGTGCGCGCAGATCACGTGGTCACCGGGTCGGACCTGGGTGACCGCGGGTCCGACGGCCTCCACCACCCCCGCCCCTTCGTGGCCCAGCACGATCGGCAGGGGATAGCGCTGGGCGCCCTGGATCACCTCCAGATCGGTGTGGCAGAGTCCGCTCGCCGCGTTCCGGACGAGCACGTCGGTGGGGCCGAGCGGCCCCGCGTCCACGGCCTGGACGACCACCGGTCCCCCCACCTCGTGCAGCACCGCGGCCCGGAATCGCATCGCTCGGATCCCTCCCCGCTCGGCGACGACCGCTCAGCCTGGGGCGCGAGCCCCAGGGTCCCCCGACGCCTCGCGCTATAACGCGGGCGCGGCATCGGAGTCAAGGGGTTCTCCCGGGGCCGGTCTCCCGACCAACGGCATTGTCCGACTGGCAGCCTTGACCCCTTCCGCCACGCGGGCTAGGCTGGGCGCGCTCATGGCATTCGACATCCTGATCAAGGGCGGCACCGTGGTCGATGGCACGGGTGCCCCGGCGAAGGTCACTGATGTGGCGATCATCGGTGACCGGATTCAGGCGGTAGGAGCGCTCGGCCACGCCGAGGCGGCCCGGGTCATCGACGTCGCGGGGGCGGTGGTCGCGCCCGGGTTCATCGACATGCACTCTCATGGCGACTTCGTGCTGCCCGGATTGCCGACCGCAGACAGCAAGGTGCACCAGGGCTTCACGCTCGAGGTGGTCGGGAACTGCGGCGCCAGCCCCGCGCCCCTCACGCCGGCCCGACGCCAGGACGTGATCGACACGGCCGCCCTCACCGTCCCCGCCCTCGAGTGGGAGTGGACGACGTTTCGCAGTTACCTCGAGCGGCTGACCGGCGAAGGTGTCTCGGTCAATGTCGCGCCACTGGTCGGACACGGGACGATCCGCATTCTCGGCATGGGCACGGGCGACGCCCGCGCCACTGCCGGCCAACTCGAGGCGATGCAAGCCGAGGTGCGGAAGGCGATGGACGAGGGGGCGGTCGGTCTCTCGACGGGCCTCATCTATGCGCCGGGAATGTTCGCCGACACCGATGAGGTCGTGAGGCTCGCCCGGGTGGCGGGCGAGGCCGGCGGGTTTTACGCGAGCCACATTCGAGGGGAAGGCGACACGCTGCTCGAGGCCATCGCGGAGGCGATCGAGATCGGCCGCCGGGCGCAGGTCGCGGTACAGATCAGCCATCTCAAGGCCGCGGGCCGGGCGAATTGGCCCAAGATGGCCCGGGCGATCGACTTGATCGAGACCGCCCGGGCGGAGGGCCTCGACGTCACGGCCGACATGTACCCTTACCCCGCCGGGAGCACCAGCCTCGCCACCCTGCTGCCGGCCTGGGCCCGCGTGGGCAGCCGGGATGCGCTCCTCGCCCGGCTGGCCGACCCCACCGAGCGCGCGCGCATCCGGGAAGCCCTCGAGGGCCGGGGCCTGGCCCGCGACGCGGAATGGGACGGGATCGTGATCTCGGGGTGCCCGGCGACACCCGAGCACGAGGGCCGAACCGTGGCGGCGATCGCGGCCGATCGAGGGGTGACTCCCAGCCAGGCGGTCGTCGAGATCCTCCGCGAGGCCCAGGGCGAAGCCGACATGATCTTGTTCATGATGAGCGAAGAGAACGTCGCACTCGGCCTGCGGTGTCCGTGGGTCATGATCGGGTCCGACGGCGAGGGGCGTGCGGCCACCGGACCCTACGCCACCGGCAAGCCCCATCCTCGGAACTACGGCACCTGCCCGCGCTTCCTCGGCCGCTATGTGAGGGAGGAGCGGATCGTCTCGCTGGAAGAGGCGATCCGCCGGATGACGAGTCTGCCCGCGCGGAAGCTCGGCCTGCGGGACCGCGGCCTCCTCCAGCCGGGTCACCTCGCCGATGTCGTCGTGTTCGACCCGGCCACGATCGCGGACACCGCCACCTTCGCCGATCCCCACCGATATCCGGACGGCATTCGCTGGGTGCTGGTCAACGGGCAGCCGGTCATCGCCGCCGGCCAGCACACCGGTGCCCGCCCCGGCCGAGTGGTGGGCCGCGCCTGACCGGCATGCCACCGGCCAGCTCACGATCGCCGTACACCGGGGCCGCTGGCTGACGGGACGCGAAGCCGCCCTTCGGGCCTTGACAGCGCTCGGACCGGAGCATAGAGTCCGTCCTGCGCGCGCAACTGTGCGGTTCAAGCCACCCCATTCGCGTCAAAGGGGAGGACTCCTCGCATGCGACGCATCACCCCGCTCCTGGCTATCCTGGCCGTCGTCGGGCTGGCCCCGGCCGTCGTCCTGGCCCAGGCCAAGACCACCGTCACCCTGTGGTACCCGGCCGGCGACATCACGGCCGGGGCCGCCCACTTCGGCGACAAGGACCTGTGGGCCGAGTTCGAGAAGAAGGCCAACGTGAAGGTCGAGGCGGTGGCCCTCGACTACGACACCATGCAGCAGAAGATCTTCGCGGCCGCCGCCGGGCGCAACATCGCCGACATCCTCTTCATCGACACCTCCTGGCTCCCCGGCTTCCTGAAGGAGGAGATGCTGGAGCCGGTGGCCGACGCCAATGCCAAGGCCTGGCTCAACGCCGTGTCCCCGGAGATCAAGGAGCTCAGCGACTACGGCAACGGGCGGATGTGGGGCTACCCGCAATACGGGATCGACGTCTACGGCCTCACCTGGAACAAGGAGCACTTCAAGGAGGCCGGGCTCGATCCGGAGAAGCCGCCGAAGACCTGGGCGGAGTTCCGGGAGTACGCCAAGAAGCTCACCAAGCGCGACGCCCAGGGCAACATCACGCGGGTCGGCTACGCCATCCGCCACGTCGGACACCCCCACGGGGTGGTCCACAAGCACTTCTGGGCCCTCTACGGGGCCGGGGCGCGGCTGGTGGAGGATCCCAACGCCCTGCGCGGGAGCAAGGCGCTCCTGAACAACGAGGGCGGCAAGGCCGCGCTCAAGCTCGTCCTCGACATGCTGGACGTCGACAAGTCCACCAGCCTGAACTTCCCCGACCCCCGGGCGGCCTTCCTCAAGGGGATCGCTTCGATGCAGATCAGCGAGACCGTGAGCATCAAGGCGCGGCAGCCGAAGGAGGCGCCCGAGCTCAAGTGGGGCATGGCTCTGCCGCCCGTGCCGAAGGCCGGCGACAAGCCCGTGAGCCTGCTGGGCGCCTGGCTCTACTCGGTGCCGAAGCAGGCGAAGAACAAGGCGCTCGCCTGGCAGGCGATCGAGTGGATCAACAGCGCCAATAAGGATTACGAGCTCTGCAAGAAGTACGACGCCTCCCCGCGCTACAAAGTCAACTGGGACAAGGAGCCGTTCAAGTCCGATCCCTACGACCAGGGGCTCAAGCAGCTCTACCCGGCCGGGAAGAAGCTGCCGATCAACCTCGGGCTCAACGGCGTGATGGACGCCATGGGGGCCGCGATCCAGAAGGTCTGGCACCACGAGGCCTCGGTCGACGCCGCCCTGGCCGAGGCCGAGCAGCTCGCCAACAAGGCCATCGCCGACGCCGCGAAGTAATCTTCGGAGGGGGGCTAGCGCCCCCCTCCAACGGCCCTCCCGGCAAAGCCGGGCCGGTCGCTGTTCAGCGAGCGGATCGGGCCTGCCTCCCCCCTGAGGCAGTGATGCGACGGTCACGCCGACCCATCGTGGCGCGGCTGCGAGCCCGTCATCTCTTCCATGCCTACCTGTTCGTCGCCCCGGTCCTCCTGCTCTTCGGCGTCTTCCGCGTCGTCCCGGCCGTCCAGACCCTGCTCTACAGCGTCTACAAGGTGGAACTCGTGCGGGGCCGCTTCACCTTCCTCGGGCTCGAGAACTTCCAGGCGCTCCTGGCCGACCCCGGCTTCCGGAAGGCGGCCGTCAACACGCTGGTCTATGTCGCCGCCATCGTGCCGATCTCGGCGGCGCTGGGCCTCGGCCTGGCGGTCCTGTTCAACACCCGCTTCCGGCTGCGCGAGCTCTTCAAGGCGATCTACTTCGCCCCGATGGTCACCAGCACCGCGGCCGCCGCCATGGTCTGGTGGTGGCTCTACAACCCGCAGTTCGGGCTCTTCAACGTCCTGCTGCGCCTGGTCGGGATCCCCGACCAGCCCTGGCTCATGTCGAGCCGCACGGCGCTCGTCTCTATCATCATCTTCAGCATCTGGAAGTCCCTCGGCTACAACATGATTATCTACCTGGCCGGCCTGCAGGCGATCCCGGCCCAGTTCTACGAGGCCGCCACCATCGACGGGGCCGGCGCGCCGGCGCGCTTCTGGCGGATCTCGGTGCCGCTCCTGGCGCCGACGACGACGTTTCTCCTCATCTACAACAGCATCCTGGCGTTTCAGGTCTTCGACCAGGTCTTCGTCCTCACCGGCGGCGGGCCGGCCGGCGCCACCAACGTCGTCGTCCTCGAGGTCTACCGGCAGGCCTTCGAGCGCTACAACTTCGGCTACGCGGCGGCCGAGGCGACGGTGCTCTTCGTCCTGATCCTGGGGGTCACCGTGCTCCAGTACGTCTACAGCCGGCGGTTCGAGGTGACCTATTGATGAAGCCGGCGCCGGCGCGGCCGGGGCTCCGGCTGGCGGGGCGGCTCCTGCTCTACCTCACGGTGACGGGGGTGGCCGTCCTGATGATCCTGCCCTTCTACTGGATGGTCATCACCGCGGTCAGCCCGGCCCCCGACATCCTCGCCTTCCCGCCCCGCTGGGTCCCCACCCGGCTTACGGCGGAGCACTTCGCCGCGGCCTTCGCGAAGGCGCCCTGGCTCAGCTACTACCAGAACAGCGTGGTCGTCGCCGTCGTCTCGGTCGGCTGCTCGCTCACCTTCGGCCTCTTCGCCGGCTACGCCTTCGCCGTCTACCGCTTCCCGCTCCAGCACCTCTTCTTCTTCCTGATCCTGAGTACCTTGATGGTCCCGGTCCAGGTCACCTCGGTCGCCCTCTACGTCCTGCTGGCGCGGATCGAGTGGGTGGACAGCTACCTCGGCATCCTGGCGCCCAACTTCGCCAGCGCCTTCGGCGTCTTCATGATCCGCCAGGGGATCAAGGCCATCCCCCACGATCTGATCGAGGCGGCACGGATGGACGGCGCGGGGGAGATCCGGATCGTCGTCACCATCGTCGCCCCGCTCCTCAAGACGACCCTCGCCACCGTGGCCATGATCCTCTTCCTCGGGTCGTGGAACGACTTCCTGTGGCCGGTCATCATCATCAACTCCCAGGATCTCCGGACCCTCCCGGTGGGGATCGCGCTCTTCAAGGACCCCTACGG
>DASYQW010000003.1 GCA_036005065.1 Candidatus Methylomirabilota bacterium
CCCCCATCACGGCGGTGCACCCGCCCGCCACGGCATAGCCAGTCTCGTATCCCCACGTGCCCATCACGGGGCCGAGACCGAAGGCCGCAGCCGCGAAGCCCACGTAGAGAGAGGTGCTGTAGCCGCCCATCGCCGCGCCCCGGGTCGCCGGCGTCGTCGCCTCGGTCAGCACGGTGCCGACGGCCACGAACGCCACGCCGATGGCGGAACCGAGGGCCGCCGCCAGAACGAGGAACTCTTCCAGTCGATGGGCCCTCGGGAGCATCGCGGTCAAGAGCCCCGTCAGCAGGATGCCCCCCAGGACGTAGGGCTGGCGTCGGGTGGACCGATCGAGCACCCACCCGGCCGGCACCCGAATCGCCGTGTTCACGAGCGCTTGCAGGCCGAGGACGAGGCCGGTCGCGGCGGGGCCGAGCCCTCGCTCGCGCGCCAGCAGGGGGAAGAAGGTGAGCACGCTTCCCAGGGCGCCGATCCCGGCCACCGTGACGATCCAGCTCGCGAGGACCTCGGGGTTGGCGGTGACGGCGCGGATGCTGCGGCGCGCGACTGCATCTGGGGGCGACGGCGTCCGTGTGACCAAGGCGGCCGCGAGCGCGAGCGCCACGATGATGATCCCGCCCGCCGCCAGGAACGCCGGCCGCTCGCCCCACCGTTCGCCCACGAGGCCGCCCAGGATGGGGCCCAGGCCGAACCCCGCGTACAGCGCGGTCGTGTACCAGCCGTAGGCGCGGGCGATGGCTCCCGGCTCCGCGGCGTCGCCGACCAGCGACATCATGGACGGGGTGAAGGCCGCCACGCCCAGGCCGGCCGCGGCGTAGACGAGGGCCAGCGCCCAGAGGGTCGTGACGCCCGCCAGGGCGAAGGAGGTCAGCGCGCTCACCAGCGTGCCGGCGAACAGAAGGCGCGCGCGCCCCCAGCGGTCGGACGCGAGGCCAAAGGGCACCGCCGTGAGCGCGGCCAGCCCCATGTGTGCCGCCACGATGCCACCGACTTCGGCGGGCGATGCCCCGTGCGCCTTGGCATAGAGCGGAAGCAGCGGCACGCGCATGTAGGCCCCTGTGTAATGCACCAGGGTGATCACACAGGCGAGGAAAAGCGTGGCGCCCGCCGTCACGCCTCCACTATGCCCGCCAAGGCCTCGCAATGCCACCAGGGCAGAGCCCGGCCGAGGTGCGGCGCGAGCCCTGGTGGTGGGCGCCGCCCCGCGGGAAGGCGGAGTCGCATTCCTCGACGCCCAGCACGGCGGCCTCACGGTCGAGTCCGCGAAGGAGCTGATGCGCGCCGCCGAGCTGACCGGGATGACGGCGCTGGTCCGCGTCCCGCGCAACGACGCCTCGGTGATCCTCGAGTACCTCGATGCCGGCGCCGGCGGGATCATCGTGCCGAACATCACGAGCCGCGCCGACGCCGAGGCGGCCGGTCCAGGCGATCAAGTACCCGCCGCGGGCCGGCGAGCACATCGCCCGACTGGCCGGCGTCGAGGCGGCCCACGTGACCTCGGGCTCGGCCGGCGGCCTCCTGCTCGCGGCCGCTGCCCGCATCGCCGGCACCGATCCGGAGCGGATCGCCCGACTCCCGGATACGACCGACATGCGCAACGAGATCGTCATCCAGCGCTGTGACCGGATACATTACGATCAGGCGCTCCGTACGGCCGGCGCCCGCCTCGTGGTAGTCGGCGACGAAGAGTGCTGCACGCCCACTCAGATCGAGGCGGCTATCGGGGAGCGGACCGCCGCGCTGATCTACATCGTCTCGGCGCGGCTGGCCGAAGCCGGCGTGCCGCCCGACCGGATGGCGGAGATCGCGCATGCGCACATGGCGCCGGTCGCCGCCGCCGCTCAGCCGGCGTTGAAGGTCGCGGTAGCGATCAGCCCGCTAAAAGGGCGAACTCCGGACCGCTGGGACCCGGCCGGGATCTCAGGGCGTGATGCGAGAGAGGGTCGAAGACGCGAAGAAACCGCAGATATTCCTGGGTGGTGATGGTGTCGGCGCATCGAAGCCGCTTGAGGACAGCGACGTCGTGCGGCGTCGTTGGCAGATCGTGGTCGAGCGTCAGGGGCTCAGGTGAGCCGCTTGATCTCATGATACCGATCCAGCAAGCCGCTCCGTTCGAAGTATCCGCGGATCTCCACCTCGTCGATGTCCGGGAGGCTCAGGAGGAACTGGATGTCGGCCATTTCGCGGAGCGTGCGCTCCGGATCGTTCTTCATCGCCTGGACCTTCATGGCCGCCAGGTGCTCCGGCCGGGGGACCGGAAGCATCAGATCCGACAGTCTCAGGACCGGCCGGCAGCCCTCGAACAGTCGGCGGCTCGTCTCGCCCTCCACGTACACGATATCGACGCGGCCCCAGGAGTGGTCGGAGTGGACGTGATTCGAGTATCCCGCCGACCGGTGGAGTGTTTCGTAGCCGAGTGACTCGAGAAACGCGATGAGCTTGCGCTGAGCGCCGGAATCGGTGACGAAATCGAGGTCGAACGTCGCCCGGCTGAGGCCGTAGGCGTGCAGACCGAACGCCCCGATCACGGCGTAAGCGAAGCCCTCGCGCTGGAAGAATCCAGCGAGGGTGTTCAGGACCCGGGCGAAGTCCAACGCCGATTCATCCCTGAAAGCGACGGCCACGCCAGACAGCATAACACCGGCCAGCCCA
>DASYQW010000004.1 GCA_036005065.1 Candidatus Methylomirabilota bacterium
GCTGACGCACCCGCCGCGTCACCTCGAGTCCCCCCAGGCTCGGCATCATGACGTCCACGACGAGGACGTCCGGCTTGAGCCGCTCGACCAGCCCGACGGCCTCCAGCCCGTCGGCCGCTTCCCCGACCACGGAGAGCTCCGGCTCGGTGTCGAGGAGCGCGCGCAGTCCCTGGCGGACCACCTGGTGGTCCTCGGCCAGCACGACGGTGATCGGGCTCATCTCCGCCGTCGTCGCTCGAGCCGCGACGCCAGCGGCAGCCCGGCCGTCACCCGTGTCCCGGCTCCGGGCGCGGACTCGATCGTGACGTGCCCGCCTAGCAGCGCCGCGCGCTCCCGCATCCCGGTCAGCCCGACCGCCTCCGGGGCCGCCACGGCCGCGGGATCGAAGCCGCGGCCGAGGTCCTCGACGTGCACCTGGAGCCCGCCCCCGTCGGTCCAGACCCACACGGTGGCCTGGTCGACGCCCGCGTGGCGCGCCACGTTGGTCAGGGCCTCCTGCACGATGCGGTAGGCCGCGGTGCCCACCTCCGGCGGAAACCGCGCCTCCAGCCCCGCGTGCTCGAACACCACGCGGATGCCGGTCTTCTCCGTGTACCGCTCGAAGTGCCAGACCAGCGCGGGGAGGAGCCCGAGATCGTCGAGCATCGCCGGCCGCAGCTCGAGGGAGAGCTCACGCACGCGCGAGATGAGGTCGTCGACCAGCTTGTGGGCTTCGTCCAGGCTGCCCGAACCGGCGCCCGGCGTCCGGGCGCTTATCTCGAGGCTCAGCTTGAGGGCCGTGAGCACCTGTCCGATCTCGTCGTGGAGCTCCCGGGCCAGGTGGCGCCGCTCGGCCTCCTGGACCTCCACCAGGCGGCGGGAGAGCGCCTGGAGTCGCTCGCGCCCGGCCCGCACCTCATCGAACATGCGGGCGCCGTGGAGGGCGACGGCCAGCGAGTCGGCCACCTCGCGGGCGATCTCGACGTCATGTGCCTGGAACGCGCCAGGGAGGCTCGCGCTGAGGTTGAGCGAGCCGATCAGCTCGCCCTGGGCGATGAGGGGGATGTTGACGTATGAGCGCACCCCCTCGGCCAGCAGATCGTCGTGGATGGGGAGCAGCCGGGGGAGGCTCAGGATGTCCTCCACGACGTGCACCGTCCCGCGGCGAAGCTCCTCGACCCCGAACACCTCCAGCGGCACGCGGGTGCCCGGGCCCACGCGGGTGGCGACATCGGTCTCGATGAAGGCGATCGTCGCGGCGTCCTCGTCTGGCTCGAAGAGGGCCACGCCCGCCCGCTGGCAGGTCAGCCGGCGCCGGATGTGACGCAGACTGGCGGCCGCGATCTCCGCCGGCGACCGGGCGAGCAGGATCGCCTGGTCGGCCTCGTGCAGGATCTCGAGCCGCTCGGCGTAATCACGTAGCGCCTCTTCCGCCCGCTTCCGAGGGGTGACGTCCTGGATCTCGGCCAGGAAGTGGAGAGGTTGGCCGGCGGCGTCGCGTAGCAGGGTGACGCTCAGGGCCGCCCACACGATGACCCCCGACCGGGAGACGTACCGCTTCTCGAGCTGGTAGGAATCCGCCTCGCCGCCCAGCATCCGGGCGTCGAGCGCGAGCTCCTGCTCCACGTCCTCAGGCGGGGTGAGCGCCTGCCAGTGCGTGGCCAGCAGCTCCTCCTCGGAATACCCGAGCATGTCGCACAGGGCGCGGTTGACGCGCAGGTAGCGGCCGTCCAGCGCCTGGAGGGCCCGGCCGAGCCGGGACTGCTCGAAGGCGGCCCGGAACCGCGCCTCGCTCTCGCGGACGGCGCGCTCGCCCCGATGGCGCTCGATGGCCGCCGCCAGCACGTTCGCGACGCTGCGGAGGAAGCTGGCCTCGTCCTCGCCGAACCGGCGGGGCCGGGACGCGAAGGCGCCGAAGACGCCGAACGGCGGCCGGCCCCGGATGACGACGGTGAGGCCGCTCGGGATGCCATGGTCCCGGAGCAGCGGCGGCGTGGTAAAGCGCGTCTCGGTGCCGAGGTCGTCCGCGATCACCGGCTCGTCGCGGAGCAGGGTGTACCCGGCCTGGGAGTCGGTCCCCGTCGCGACCGTGGCGTGCCCCACGGCGCCGGGCTTCCAGCCGAGGCCCGCCCGCAAGAGGAGGACGTCGTCGCCGGGCTGGAGCTCCAGGACGTGGCCGTACTCGACGTCGAGGGTCCGGGCCGCGAGGGCGAGGGCTTCGTTCAGCAGCGCGTCCAGGTCGGTGGATTCGAGAGCACGCCGCCCGAACTCGGCGATGGCGGCCTGCTGCTGGGCGCGGACGCGCAGCTCGACCTCGGCCCGCGTCCGCTCGGCGTAGAGCCGGCTGTTCTCGAGCGCGATGGCGGCCTGGTCGGCGAGCTTGCTCAGGATTCCCAGGTCGCGCGGCGTGAAGGGCCGCGGCGTCCGGTTGACGGCGCAGAGGAGCCCGGTGATGGCGCCGCGCAGCATCAAGGGCACCACCGCCGCGGACACGGTGCCCTCCGCGGCGGCGACCTCTGCGTAATCCTGGCTGACGCGGGTGTCCCGGAGATAATCGTCGCTCACGAAGGGCTCGCCCGTCTCCAGGACGATGCCGCCCATCCCCCGGCCCCGGCTGATGGTGAGCGAGAAGAGCGCCCGGGACCGCGCGCCGGAGGCGGTCACGACCGCGGCGCTGTCCGTGTCGGGATCGTACGGCGCCAGGAAGGTGAAGTCGCAGCCGCACAGGGCCCGCGCCCGGTCCACGATCCGCTGGAGGACCTCGTCGCGCTCCAGCGACGAGGTGATGTGGCGGGCGACCAGCTCGAGCGCGAGGGCCTCCTCGTGCTGGCGGCGAGTCTCTCCGAGCAGCCGGGATTGCGCCTCGAACAGGCGCGCGTTCTCGAGCGCCACCGCCGCCTGGTCGGCGAAGGCCTGGGCCAGGCGGATGTCGTCCTCGCCGAACACGCGGCCGGCTCGGTCGGCCACCGCGAGCGTGCCGATGGCCCGGCCCTTGACGAGCAACGGGACGGACAACCCGGCGGGAAGGGGATTCTCCTCGAACCCCGCTCGGACCTCGGGCGGGAGTCCGATCCGAGGATCGGCCAGGATGTTCGGCGTGGTGACGGCCCGGCCCTCCTGGAGGGCCAACCCGGAAAGGCCGGTCCCGCGGGGGAGGCACAGGCTGCGCCCGGCCGGGGACTGAAGCTCCTCGGCATCGCTGAGAGCCACCGCCACCAGGTCTCCGGACACCGGCTCCAGGCGGTAGAGCGTCGAAGCGAGCGCCCGGAGCAGCCGCCGGACGCTGTCCGCGATCCGCCGCGCCACCTCCTCGAGGTCCAGGGACTGGGAGATGAGCTGTCCGACCTCGGCCAGAGCCTCCGCCTCCCGCCGCTGCCGCTCGGCCTCGGCGAAGAGCCGGGTATTCTGGATGGCGATCGCCGCGTGGTCGGCCAGCCGCATGAGGATCGCCTCGTCGTCGAGGGTGAACGGGTTGCGCGAGCGATTGCTGACGTACAGCAATCCTTCCAGCCGATCCTCCATGAGGATGGGGACGACCAGCTGGGCGACCACGCCTTCCGCCGCCGACGACGCCAGGTAGTCCTTGGTGATCTGGTCGTCCCGGGCGTAGTCGTCCGTCCGGAACGGACGCCGGGTCGTGATGACTCGGCCGCCCGCACCCTTGCCACCTTCGACGCGGCCGGCCTTGTAGCCGGGCGAGCACACGCCCGCCCAGTAGCGGAGGACCACCGCCCCAGCATGGACATCCCACAGCCCGATCTCGGCCAGATCGCTCGCGCACAGCTCCCGGGCGCTGTCAGTGACCCGCTGGAGCACGACATCGAGGTCCAGGGAGGCGTTGATCTTCCGCACCAGCTCCGCCATGACCTCGGCTTCCCGCCGGCGCCGCTCGCGCTCCTCCTCGGCCTGCTTGCGCTCGGTGATGTCCAGCATCGAGCCGAGGATGCGGAGCGGGGTGCCGTCCGGGCCGCGCTGGACGTACCCCCGGTCCAGGATGGTCGCGTACGAGCCGTCGCGGCGGCGGAACCGGTACTCCCCCGTCGAGACGTCACCCCCCGCGGCAAGGACCGCCTGGTGACTCGTCGCGACGCGCTCGCGGTCCTCGGGATGGACGTGGTCGATCCACCAGGCGAAGGCCTCCTCGGTCGTCGACCCCGCCTCGGCCGGCGCATAGCCGAACACGGTCCGGAGCGCCTCGTGCCACACGGCCTCGCCCGTGACCAGGTTCCAGTCCCAGATGACGTCGTGGGTGGCCCGGGCGACCAGGAGGTAGCGCTCGGCCAGCTCGCGCAGCGCGCGGATCTCCCGGGCGGCATCGGCCTTGGGTCGTCGGCTCATCGCGTCGCCAGCCTCGATGTGCTCGGCAAAGTTGCGCTCTCTATAGTCCCCGGCCCTCCCCGTTGTCAAGGGCGGCGGCCTCGACGCCGGGCCTCGGTTGAAGGACGGCCGGGCCGGCCGCTATACTCACGCCGCCGTGGATGCGTCTCGCCGCCGCGTCGGGTCCGTCGTGGTGGCCGTGCTGGTCGGAGTCCTGCTGGCGGCGCTCGACGCCACCGTCGTCGGCACCGCGATGCCGACCATCATCGCCACCCTGGGCGGGGTGGCCCTGTACCCGTGGGTGTTCGCCGCGTACCTCTTGGCCTCCACGGCCGTGATGCCGGTCTTCGGCGGGCTGTCGGACCGTCTCGGGCGGCGGACGCCCTTCGTGGCGGCCGTCGCGATCTTCAGCGCCGGCTCGTTGCTGGCGGGTGCCGCTCCCACCATGCTGGCGCTCATCGCGGGACGCGGCCTGCAGGGGATCGGCGCCGGCGGGATCTTCTCGCTCGCGATCATCATCGTCGGGGATCTCTTCCCTGGCGCCCGACACGGCCGCATGCTGGGGCTCCTCTCGGCCGTCTGGGGTGTGGCGGCCATCACCGGCCCCATTCTGGGCGGCCTGATCGTCGACCAGTGGGGCTGGCGCTGGGTCTTCTACCTGAACCTGCCCTTCAGCGCGGCCGTGATCCTGCTCATCCTGCTCGGCTTCCGGGAGACCGCGCCGGCCGGCTTCGCCCAGGGGAGGAGGCGGCTCGACCTGGCGGGAGCCGCGCTCTTCCTCGTCGGGGTGACGGCCGTCCTGCTGGTCTTCCTCCAGCCCCGGGGCGGCGCGGGCGCCGGCCTCCTCGGCCCCGGGCGACTGATGGCGGCGGTCGTGGGGCTGGGGGCCTTGGCGGCGTTCGTCCGGGTCGAGCGGACGTCGGACGATCCGCTGGTGGCCCTCGCGCTGTTCCGCGAGGCGCCCTTCGCGGTCGGCTGCCTGGCCGGGTTCTTCGCGGGGGCGGCGATGTTCGGGGCGATCCTGCACCTCCCGCTCCTCGTCCAGTGGGGGCACGGGACGGATGCCACGACCGCCGGGCTCTCGCTGATGGCTACCAGCGGCGGCTGGGCCCTCGGCAGCTTCGCCGGTGGCCAGCTCGTGAACCGCTTCGGCTTCCGTCGGATCGCCGTCTCCGGAATGGCGGTGATGACGGCGGGCTACCTGGCCCTGGCCTGGCGGCCGCACGGGACGTTGAGGTTCCTGATAGCCGTGGCCGGCGTCCTCGGCATCGGGATGGGACTCGTCACGATCACCCTCATCGTGGCCGTCCAGAGCCTGATCCGGCTGGAGCAGCGCGGCATCGCGACCTCCGCGATGCTCTTCTTCCGGAACATCGGGGGCACGGTCGGCGTGGCGGCGATGGGCGGCATGCTGACGGCGCGGCTGGGGGTGCAGGTGGGCGAAGGCGCCGGGGCGCTCCCGCCGGCGCTGGCCGCCGCCTTCGTGGTCGAGATGGGCGCCGTGCTCTGGCTCGGCGTGGGCTCGGCGCTGCTCGGCCTCGCGGCGACGTGCTTCCTCCCGCCGGCCACGCCGCTCTCGAGGAGGCCCGGGGGGGCGATGGGATGAGGGCCGTGCTCTCGTGGCAGCGTCTCTTCCCGACCTGCCTTGCATTCGAAATAGCTGGCTACTAAAATAGCGTCATTCTCCTCGAGGAGGCATCGGTGAAAGTCGCGAACACGGTCGACTTGAAGAACCGGACCAACGAGTTGCTGCGGCAGGTCATGAAGGGTGAGTCGGTCATCATCACCTATCGCGGTAAGCCGGCGGCGTCCATCACGCCCCTGTCCGAGGAGGATCTCGAGGACTTCATCCTCGAGCACAGCCCAAAGATCCGGAGGATGATCGCCGAGGCTGAGGCGGACCGGAAGGCCGGCCGCGTCATCCCGCTGGAAGCGTATCTGGCCAAGCAGCGGGCCCGTTGACGCCCTTCCAGGTCCAGCTGACTCGGGCGGCGGTACGGGACCTGGACGCTCTCCCTCCTGCCGATCGGGACCGGATCACCGGTGACGTCGTCGCCCTGGCCGAAAACGCGATCGGACGACCTCCTCGCATCAGGCGGCTCAGGGGGCTCGCGTTTCCTGTCTATCGGCTCCGCTCCGGTGACCACCGGGTTCTGTACCGGGTCGACGGGCCGGTGGTGACGGTGATGCGGGTGGTGGACCGGCGAGACCTCGATCGGGCCATACGGTCGCTCGGGCTGGTGCGACCGGAGCGCGGCGAGCGACCCCGATGAATCACGCCGATCGAGCGGCGCGCCGACGTCCTGCTGGCGACGGGCGTCCGGCCGGCGACCGCGCCCGCGGCGGCCGAGCGCTAACCTTGCCGCTCCGCGCGTCCTTCCGGTATGATGGGGGGCCAGTCATCATTCTTCGTCGAGGGCGGGCGTCATGAACATCGCGGTGGTGGGGACGGGCTACGTCGGGCTGGTCACCGGGGCCGTTTTCGCGGACCTCGGGAACGACGTGGTCTGCGTGGACAAGGACGGCGCCAAGATCGGGATGCTCCACGCCGGGCAGATGCCGATCTACGAGCCCGGACTGGAGGAGCTGGTCCAGCGAAACGTCGCCGACGGCCGGCTCGGCTTCACGACCGACCTCTCCCAGGCCGTGCGGCGCTCGGACATCATCTTCATCGCGGTGGGCACGCCGCCCAAGGCCAGCGGCGAGTCGGACCTCTCGGCGGTCGAGGAGGTCGCGCTCGGCATCGCGCGCAGCCTGGACCGATACAAGGTCATCGTCAACAAGTCCACCGTCCCGGTAGGGACGGGTGACGTCGTCCGCGACATCATCGCCCGCAATCGTCGTCGCCCTGTCGAGTTCGACGTGGTCTCCAACCCGGAGTTCCTCCGCGAGGGCTCGGCCATCGAGGATACCCTCCGGCCGGACCGCATCGTCATCGGAGCCCCGAACCAGCAGGTGGCGATGACCCTGCTCGAGCTGTATGCCCCGCTGGAGCGGCCCATGATCATCACCGACGTGCCGTCGGCGGAGATGATCAAGTACGCGTCGAACTCGTTCCTGGCTACCAAGATCTCGTTCATCAACGCCATCGCCAACATCTGCGAGCTGGCCGGGGCGGACGTGACCCAGGTGGTCAAGGGCATGGGGCTCGATCCTCGGATCGGGTCGGCGTTCCTCCAGCCGGGGCTGGGGTACGGGGGCTCCTGCTTTCCCAAGGACACCGACTCGCTCATCCAGAACGCCTCGGCGCTCGGCTACGAGTTCCGCCTGCTCCGCTCGGTCGTCGACATCAACCGGGACCGCGCCCAGCGGTTCGTGGCGCTGATCCGGAAGGTCCTCGCCCCCCTCGACGATCGGGTGATCGCCGTCCTGGGGCTCGCCTTCAAGCCCAAGACCGACGACATGCGGGACGCGCGCAGCATCGAAGTCGTGAAGCACCTCCTGGAGGGCGGGGCGCGGGTCCGCGCGTACGATCCGGTGGCGATGGCCAATGCCAAGACCCTCCTGCCGCCCGGCGTCGAGTACTGTCAGTCCTCGTACGAAGCGGCCGAAGGGGCCGACGCGGCAGCGATCGTGACGGAGTGGAACGAGTTCAAGCTGCTGAACCTCGAGCGGCTCCGGGGCGTGATGCGCCGGCCGCTCATCTTCGACGGGCGCAACATCTACGAGCCGGAGCGCATGCGGC
The DNA here is from genome assembly GCA_036005065.1 of Candidatus Methylomirabilota bacterium. Lineage (NCBI taxonomy): Bacteria > Methylomirabilota (SeqCode) > Candidatus Methylomirabilota bacterium. The sequence goes on from DASYQW010000004.1 coordinate 7,982, forward strand.
GGCTGGGGTTCGAGTACCACTCGATCGGCCGCCGGGCCGTTTACCCGACCTGATCGGCATGCCGCAAAGGGGTTTGACGGCCTGGCTCCACTGGATCATGTGGGGGGGAGGCAGGCCCGATCCGTTCGCCGAACGGCGAGCGGCCGGGCTTCGCCCGGAGGGCCGTCGGAGGGGGGCGTAGCCCCCCTCTGAATTTGTCGATGCGTGTCCTGGTGACCGGAGGAGCCGGCTTCATCGGCTCACACCTCTCGGAATTCCTCCTGGCCCGGGGCTGCGAGGTGGTCTGTCTCGACAACCTCCTGACCGGCTCGACCGACAACATCGACCACCTCCGCTCCGAGCGCTTCACCTTCATCAAGCACGACGTCACCACCTACATCTACGTGGCCGGCCCGCTCGACCACGTCCTCCACCTGGCGAGCCCGGCCAGCCCGGTGGACTACCAGCAGCTCCCGATCCCGACCCTGAAGGTCGGCGCGCTCGGAACCCACAAGGCCCTGGGGCTGGCCAAGGACAAGGGGGCCCGGTTCCTGCTGGCCTCGACCTCCGAGGTCTACGGCGATCCCCTCGTGCATCCCCAGCGGGAGGACTACTGGGGCAACGTGAACCCGGTCGGGCCGCGAGGCGTCTACGACGAGGCCAAGCGCTTCGCCGAGGCCATGACCATGGCCTACCACCGCTACCACGGGCTCGACACCCGCATCGTGCGGATTTTCAATTCGTACGGCGAGCGGATGCGGATGAACGACGGCCGGGCGATCCCGAACTTCATCCGGCAGGCGCTGACCGGTGAGTCCGTGACCGTCTACGGCGACGGGTCCCAGACGCGCTCGTTCATGTACATCTCGGACCTGGTCGAGGGGATCTGGCGCCTCATGCACGCCGACTACCACGAGCCGGTGAACCTCGGGAACCCCCGCGAGATGACGCTCGGCGAGCTGGCCAAGCGCATCCTCAGGCTCACCGGGAGCTCGAGCCCGATGGTGTACATGCCGCTGCCCCAGGACGATCCGCGGGTGCGTCAGCCCGACATCACCAGGGCCCGCACGCTGCTGGGCTGGGAGCCGCGCGTGGACGTGGACGAGGGACTCGCCAAGACGATCGAGTGGTTCCGGGCGGCCCTGGCCAGGGCGCCCGCGCCACCATCGGGGCCGCGGGGCCGCTGAGGCCGGCTGGACCCCGGGAGGAGTTCCATGATCGACGAAGAGCTCAAGGCCATCCTGGCCTGTCCCGCCTGCAAGGGTGACCTCCTCTTCGAGGAGACCCGCATCATCTGCCCGGCCTGTCGGAAGGCCTATCCGATTCGAGACGACATCCCCGTGATGCTGATCTCGGAGGCCGAGGACTGGACGCCGCCCCCGGGGAGCCCCGGAGGCGGCCCGCGCTAAGCATGGCGCTGCAAGCCGTGATCCTGGCGGGTGGCATGGGCACCCGCCTGCGTCCCCTCACCCTCCATCGCCCCAAGCCGATCGTCCCGTTGTTGAACGTGCCGTTCCTCCATCATCAGCTCGCGCTGCTGGCGGCCCACGGCGTTCGCGACGTGATCCTGTCCGTGTCCCACATGCCGGAGGCGATCCGGAGCGTCATGGGCGACGGGAGCGGGGCCGGCGTGCAGCTCCGGTATGTCGTGGAGGAGGAGCCCCTCGGCACCGCCGGCGGGGTGCGGAACGCCGCCGACCTCGTGAGCGGGCGCGTCGTCGTCCTGAACGGCGACGTCCTGACCGACGTCGACCTCGGCGCCATGCTGGCCGCTCACGAGACCCGGCGGGCCCGGGCCAGCATCTACCTGACGCCGGTGGAGAACCCGACCGCCTACGGCCTGGTCGAGCTGGAGAAGGACGGGCGGGTCCACCGCTTCCTGGAGAAGCCCGGCTGGGACGAGGTGACGACCAACACCATCAACGCCGGGATCTACGTCCTGGAACGGGACCTGCTCGACTGGATCCCCAAAGGGCAGCCCTTCTCGATGGAGCGCGAGTTCTTCCCGCTGCTCCTCGAGCGCGGCGTGAGCTTCTACGGCTTCGTGCCGCGGGCCTACTGGCTGGACATCGGCACCGTTCCCAAGTACCTGCAGGGCCATCAGGACCTCCTGGACCGGCTGGTGCAGACACACGTGACGATGCCGGGGCGCCGCGTCCAGGAGGGGTGGATCGACCCCAGCGCGGAGCTCCACTCGACGGTACGGCTGCGGGCGCCGGTGGTGATCGGCCCGGGCTGCCGGCTGGACGCGGAGGTGGTGCTCGGTCCCGGGGCCGTCCTGGGATCCGGGTGCCGGCTCGGTCCCGGCGTGCACCTCGAGACCGCCGTCCTCTGGGAGGAGATCGAGATCGGCGCCGGCGCCCGCCTCCAGGGGTGCCTGGTGGGACGAGGCAGCCGGATCGGCGCCCATGCCGAGATCGGCGCGGGGTCGGTCCTCGGCGACGGATCGCTGCTCGCGGACTACTCGCGCCTGGCCGTCACCTCGTGACCGCCGCCATCAAGTTCGGCACGGACGGCTGGCGAGGCGTCATCGCCGACGACTTCACGGACGCGCGGGCGGCGATGGTCGTGCAGGCCGCGGCCGAGGCCTGGGCCGAGGAGGCCCGGGCGGCGGAGAGGGGAGCCGGAGCGCCGCGATCCCCGGCCCGGCCGATCGTGGTCGGGTACGACACCCGCTTCAACTCCCGCGCGGTCGCCGAGCAGGCCGCCGACATCCTGGCCGCCAACGGCTGGCCCGTGCTCCTGTCCGATCGCGCGGTCCCGACCCCGCTGGTCTCGTTCGCCGTCGTGGCGCGCGGGGCGGCCGGCGGTCTCGTCGTCACGGCCAGCCACAACCCGGCCCGCTTCAACGGCATCAAGCTCAAGGCGCCGTTCGGCGGCTCCGTCTCCCCGGAGTTCACGGCCACGGTCGAAGCCGCGCTCGGGCGGAGCGCGCCGCGGCTGACCGGGGCGGCAGACCGCGGGCGCGTGGAGCGCGTCGATCTCGTGCCCGCCTACCTCGAGCGGCTCCGAAGCCGCGTGCTGGCCGACCGGCGGCCGCCCCGCCCCCTTCGGATCGTGGCCGACGCGCTTCACGGCGCCACCGACGGACTCCTCCGCGCCCTGGTGCCCCCGGGCTGGGGTGAGGTGCGCGTCCTCCACGAGGCGCCGGACCCGCTGTTCGGGGGCCTTCACCCGGAGCCCATCCCGCCGCACGTCGACGCGCTGGCCGCCGAGGTCCGCGGGAGCCGCGCCGACATCGGCCTCGCCATGGACGGCGACGGCGACCGGCTCGGCGTCGTGGCGCCCGACGGCCGCTGGGTCTCGCCCCACGCGGTGCTGGCCCTGCTCACGCGTCACCTCGTCCGGGTACGCGGCTGGCGCGGTGAGGTGGTCAAGGGCTTCGCCGTCGGCGTCCAGGTGGATCGTGTCTGCGCGCGTCTCGGCCTCCAGCTCCACGTGACCCCGATCGGCTTCAAGCACATCGCGACCCTCATGCAGAGCCGCGACATCCTCCTCGGGGGCGAGGAGTCCGGCGGCGTGGGGTTCCGTGACCATCTGCCCGAGCGGGACGGGCTCCTGAGCGCGCTCCTGGTCCTGGAGGCGGTCGTCGCCTCGGACGGCGGTCTGGACAGCCTCCTCCGAAGCCTGGAGGCCGAGGCCGGCCCCGCCGTCTATCGGCGCCGCGACTACGCGCTTCACCCGGAGATCGGCCGCCGGCTCGTGGCCCGGCTCGACGCCGCGCCACCCGAGCGCTTCGGGACTCGGCGCGTGACGCGGGTGGAAGCGCTGGACGGCCGGAAATACTGGCTGGACGACGGGGCCTGGGTGCTGGTGCGGGCCTCGGGGACCGAGCCTCTCCTCCGGATCTACATCGAGGGCCCGACCGAGACCGAGGTGGACGACCTTCACGCCGAGGCGCAGAGGCTGGTGGAGCGGGAGACCAAGGAGGCGGATCCCGCCTGACCGGCGCGGCGCGCCCGGGGGCCGGCCAAGTGGCTGGCCGAGCGGGCGAAACCTTGGTCGCCGACGGGTCCGGCCTCTCAGGCGATCGCGCCCCGTCCGGCCAGCCGTGATATCCTCAGTGAGGCGAGGCTTTCACGCGGACCCGCCGGCCGATGCGGCGGTGGACGACCTCCGGGCGGAGGGCGTAGACGCGCCGTGGAGCGGCCGACGAGGGATGCCAGAACCACATGACGCGACCATGGTCTCGGAGGGGGCCGTCGAGACCCCCTCCGAAGAGTTAGGGGCTCGGCCGTACCCGTGAGCCTCGACCTCATCCGCAACTTCTCCATCATCGCGCACATCGACCACGGCAAGTCCACGCTCGCCGACCGGCTGCTCGAGCTGACGGGGAGCCTCGACCCGCGGAAGACGGTGGACCAGGTGCTCGATTCGATGGATCTCGAGCGCGAGCGCGGGATCACCATCAAGGCCCACACGGTGCGCCTGCTCTACCAGGCCCGCGACGGGAACCAGTACACGCTGAACCTCATCGACACCCCGGGACACGTGGACTTCTCCTACGAGGTCTCCCGCAGCCTGGCCGCGTGCGATGGCGCCATCCTGGTGGTCGACGCCGCCCAGGGAGTCGAGGCCCAGACACTGGCGAACTACTACCTGGCGCTGGAGTCGAACCTCACCATCATCCCGGTGGTGAACAAGATCGACCTGCCGCAGGCCGACATCGAGGGCACCAAGCAGCAGCTCGCCGACGTGCTGGGGCTCGATCCCGACGAGGCGCTCCTGATCAGCGCCAAGGCGGGGACCGGGGTGCCGGAGGTGCTCGAAGCCGTGGTGCAGCGCATCCCGCCGCCGGCCGGCGACCCGAACGGTCCGCTCCGGGCGCTGGTCTTCGACTCGTTCTACGACCCCTACCAGGGCGTCGTGGTCTACGTGCGCCTGCTCGACGGCCGCGTCTCGCCCGGCATGAAGATCCTGCTGATGTCGAACGGTCGCGTGTACGAGGTGCAGCAGGTCGGCGTCTTCACCCCGCGGATGGTGCGCGTCGACGAGCTCACGTCGGGGCAGGTCGGCTTCATCACCGCCGGCATCAAGCGGGTGGCGGACTCCCGGGTCGGCGAGACCATCACCGAGGCGGCCAACCCGACCCCGGCGGCGCTCCCGGGCTTCCGCGAGGCCAAGCCCATGGTCTTCTCCGGACTCTACCCGGTGGAAGACACCGCGTATCAGGCGCTGCGGGACGCCCTCGAGAAGCTCCGGCTGAACGACTCCGCCTTCAGCTTCGAGCCCGAGTCTTCCATCGCGCTCGGGTTCGGGTTCCGGTGCGGCTTCCTCGGGCTGCTCCACATGGAGATCATCCAGGAGCGGCTCGAGCGCGAGTTCGGCCTGACGCTGATCGCCACCGCGCCCTCGGTCCGGTACCGGGTCGTCACCGTCCGGGGCGAGACCCTCGAGATCGAAAACCCCGCCAAGCTGCCGCCCGCCGGGGACATCCAGGAGATCCAGGAGCCATATGTCCGCGGCTCCGTCTTCGTCCCGACCGAGTTCATGGGACCGGTCTACAAGCTGGCCCAGGACGCCCGGGGGGAACACCGGGCGATCGAGCACATCGGCCCCCGCGTCCACCTCGTCTTCGAGTTCCCCCTGGCCGAGATCATCGTCGACTTCTACGACAGGCTGAAGTCGCTCTCCCGGGGATATGCCTCCTTCGACTACGACTTCGCCGAGTTCCGGGCGTCGGACCTCGTCAAGCTCGACATCCTCCTCAACGGGGACCCCGTCGATGCCCTGTCGGTGATCGTCCACCGGGACAAGGCCTACGAGCGGGGTAAGCTCCTGGCCGAGAAGCTCAAGGGCGTGATCCCGCGGCAGCTCTTCGAGGTGGTCATCCAGGCGGCCATCGGCAGCCGCGTCATCGCCCGGGAGTCGGTGCGCCCGCTCAAGAAGAACGTCACGGCCAAGTGCTACGGCGGCGACATCACCCGGAAACGCAAGCTTCTGGAACGCCAGAAGGAAGGCAAGAAGCGGATGAAGCAGCTCGGTCGCGTGGAGATCCCCCAAGAGGCGTTTCTCTCCGTCCTCCGGTCCTGAGGCCCATGACGCGACCGATCAATCACACCGAGCCAGAGACGGTCTCCGAGCCGGTGATGCGCGTCCGGCGGAAGTCCGTGGTCCGGGAGTACGTCGAGGCGATCCTGATCGCCGTCCTCCTGGCGCTCCTGATCCGGACCTTCGTGGTCCAGGCCTTCAAGATCCCGTCGGGCTCGATGATTCCGACCCTGCTGGTGGGCGACCACATCCTGGTCAACAAGTTCATCTACCGTTTCCGCGACCCGGCGCGCGGCGACGTCATCGTCTTCAAGTACCCGGTCGAGGAGCACCGCGACTTCATCAAGCGGGTGATCGGCGTCGGCGGCGAGGATGTCTACATCAAGGACCGGCAGGTCTTCATCAATTGCCAGCCGGTCGAGCCCACGTGCCAGGCCATCCGGGAACCCTGGGCCTACTACGAGGACCGGATGGGCCTCGGCGGGGAGACCTTCGGGCCGGTCCACGTTCCGGCCGGCTCGTACTTCGTGATGGGCGACAACCGGAACAACAGCCAGGACAGCCGATACTGGGGCTTCGTCAAGGGCGAGAAGATCAAGGGGCGGGCCTTCATCATCTACTGGTCCTGGGACGGTGACCGCGAGGACAAGGCCCTGTGGGAGCGCGTGCGGTGGGGGCGGCTGGGTCGGCTGATTTATTAGTTCCTCGGGGGGGTCTTCCGAGACCCCCCCGATGCCCCCCCTCGGTTGCGGCGGCACAGCCGCCGCTCGGAGCGCCCCGATTCGAACGCGCGGACGGTCCAACCGGCGCGGGGTCTCTGGGCGTCCGGGACGACGCCGTCGAGGCCCCCTCCGATGAACTGGTCGAGGTACCGGAGCTCGAGGGCGGCCCCCGCGGCGCGCGCTACGGCGTCTACGTTCACTGCCTGTTCTGCCGGAGCCGCTGCCCCTACTGCGACTTCAACATCGCCATCTACCGCGAGGACCGGCTCCGCCCGTTCCTGACGGCGCTCCAGGGCGAGCTCGCGCGGTACGCGGCCCTCACCTGGGCGGGCCGGGTGCCGGCCGTGAGCCTCTTCTTCGGCGGCGGCACGCCGTCGCTGTTCCCTCCCGAGGAGATCGGCGAGCTGATCCGGGCCGCCCGCCGGGGCCTCGGGCTCCTCGGGCACGCCGAGGTCACCCTGGAGGCGAACCCCGAGGGCCTCGACGCGGCGCGGCTCGCGGCGTTCCGGGCGGCCGGGGTGACGCGGCTGTCGCTCGGGGTCCAGGCCCTCGACGATGCGCTCCTCCACCGTCTCGGTCGCGAGCACTCGGCCGAGACCGCCCGGCGCGCGTTCGCGGCGGCCCGCGCCGCCGGCTTCGACAACGTCAGCGTGGACCTCCTCTACGCGTGCCCGGGTCAGGACCTCGCCGCGTGGCGGAGGACGCTCGACGCCGTCCTCGCCTGGCGGCCCGAGCACCTGTCCGCCTACGCGCTGACGCTCGAGCCCGGCACCGCCTTCGGCCGGCGTCCGCCCGCCGACCTGCCGGATGAGGCTTCCGTGGTCGCCCAGTTCGAGGTGCTCTGCGAGCGCGCCGCCGTGGCCGGGCTCGATCGCTACGAGATCTCGAACTTCGCGCGCCCGGGGTTCCACTCGCGCCACAACCTCCTCTACTGGCGCCGCGAGGAGTACCTGGGGCTCGGTCCCGGGGCCCATGCCGCGCTGGGGGCGGCCCGGTTCGGGAACCTGCGCGCCCACACCCGCTACCGGGCGGCCGTCGCCGCCGGCCGCTGGCCCATCGAGTGGCGGGAGGCGCTCACCCCGACCCAGATCCGGGGAGAACAGATCATCCTCGGGCTGCGCCTCACCGAGGGGATCCCGCAGGCCTGGCTCGCGGCGCACTTCGCCGAAGAGCCGGAGCGTCTCGCGCGCGTCCTCGACCGCCACCTCGCCGCCGGCGTCCTCGAGGCGCGGGAGGGGCGGCTGTCGCTCACGTCCCGAGGCGTCCTGCTGTCGGACACGGTCTTCGCCGATCTCCTCTGACGTGGAACTCGGAGCGGGCTGCGCCCCTTCTCCGAGAGGAGAATGCCGCGCCCCCCGGGCCGCTCGGACGCGGGCTCCGAGTTCCGCATGCGAGCCGGGAAGCTTGACAACTCCGCGCCGTGGTTGGATATTTAGGGTGGAACCGGGTGATTCTGTCAGACCACGCGGAGGCCGCGTTGAACTGGGATGACCTTGGAGAGCGGGGCCGGCAGGTCCTGCAGGCTGTCATCTTCGAATACATCGTGACCGCGGAGCCGGTGGGCTCGCGCCAGGTGGCGAAGAAGTATGCCCTGGGGCTCTCGCCGGCCACCATCCGCAACACGATGGCCGACCTCGAGGAGCTCGGCTACCTCACCCACCCCCACACCTCGGCCGGCCGGGTCCCGACGGACAAGGCGTACCGCTTCTACGTCGACTCGCTCACGGGCTCGACCCAGATCGGCCGGCCCGAGGCGCTCCGGCTCCAGCGCCAGGTGTCGGGACCGGCCCGGACCGAGATCGACGACCTGATGGAGTCGACCTCCGCCCAGCTCTCGGCCCTCTCGCACTACGCCGCGGTGATCCTGGCGCCGCCGCTCCGGCAGACTCGGCTCGAGCGAATCGACCTCATCCCCGTCGCCGGCGACCGGGCGCTCCTCGTGCTGGCGACGGAGACCGGCTGGGGGACGAGCCGCATCCTCACGCTGGACGAGCGGGTGTCGCCGGCCGAGCTGCGGGAGGTGGCCCGCGTCCTGACGGAGCGCTACGGGGGCCTGAGCTTCCAGGAGATCCGGGACCGACTCGGGGACACCGGCGTGCCGGTCGATCAGGACCGGATCTCGCGGCTCGCGGCCGTCCTCGAGCGGAAGGCTTTCGCCTCGCTCTGGGACCGGAACCTCTACTACCACGGCGCGATGAACATCCTGGATCAGCCGGAGTTCGCCGACATCGGGGCGATGAAGGCCGTCCTCCGGGCCTTCGAAGAGAAGCGGCAGCTCATCGAGCTTCTCACCGCCCGCGCGGCGAGCCCGGAAGGGGTCCAGGTGGTGATCGGCTCCGAGATGCCGTATCAGGAGATGCAGGAGACGAGCCTGGTGGCGGCGTCCTACAAGTACGGCGATCGCGTGCTCGGCGTCCTCGGGGTGGTCGGCCCGCGCCGGATGCCATACGCCAAGATCGTCCCGCTCGTCGACTATACCGCGCGGCTCGTGTCGCGGCGCCTCAGCCGGATGACGCGACCCGAGCCGCCCGCCTAGAGTTCAGCATGGTCGAAGACCGCTGGGGAACCCCCGAGGAACCGAGCGCTGCGCCCCGAGACGCGGACGACGTGCTGGCGGGGGAGGCCGCGAGCTCCACCGACGGGGCCCTCGAGATCCTCCGAGCCCAGGCCGAGGCCAAGGCGCGCGAGGCGGCCGAGGCGCAGGACCGCTACGTGCGCGCGCTGGCCGACTTCGACAACTACAAGAAGCGCATCGGGCGCGAGCGGGACGAGTGGAGGCGACAGGCGCAGGAGCAGATCGTCCGCGAGATCCTGCCCGTCCTGGACAACTTCGACCGGGCGCTCTCCGCCGAGCCCGGATCCGACGGCGAGCGCGGATTCCGGGCCGGGGTGGAGCTGATCCACCGGGATTTCCTCAAGGCTCTCGAGCGTGTCGGCGTCCGGCCGTTCAGCGCCGTCGGAGAGTTCTTCGATCCCCAGCGCCACGAGGCGGTCGCCCGCGTCGAGCGGAGCGATGTCGCGGACCAGACCATCGTGAAAGAGGTGCTGCGCGGCTATCTGTTCCACGACCGCGTGCTCCGCCCGGCCCAGGTGGTGGTCGCGGTCGAGCCTCCGCCCCCTCCGGACCGCCGCGGGGTCCATCCCTGACCCGGGTCACCGGGCGGCTCTCGGCGCGCTGACGCTCGCATGGCCAGGCACGATTACTACGAAGTCCTCGGGATCTCGCGCACCGCGGACGACGCCGAGATCAAGAAGGCCTTCCGCCAGCTCGCCATGAAGCATCACCCCGACCGCAATCCCGGCGACAAGGCCGCCGAGGAGCGCTTCAAGGCGATCAACGAAGCCTACGCGATCCTCTCGGACCCCGACCGCCGGGCCCAGTACGACCGCTTCGGGCGCGTGGACCTGCCGCCGGGCGGCATCGACCTCGGCGGATTCGGGGATCTCTTCGAGGACATCTTCGAGGGGTTCTTCAGCGGCGGCGCCGGCCGTGCCGGATCGCGGAGCCGCGCGCGGCGCGGGGACGACCTCCGCTACGACCTCGAGATCACGCTCGAGGACGCCGCCAAGGGTCTGGAGACGCGGCTGCAGATCCCGCGCCTGGAGGGCTGCGAGGCCTGCAAGGGCTCCGGCCTGGAGCCGGGATCGAAGCGGGTTCCCTGCCCGACCTGCAAGGGGCGGGGCCAGCTGCGGTATCAGCAGGGCTTTCTCACCGTCGCCCGCGCCTGCCCCCACTGCAGCGGCGAGGGGCAGATCAACCGGAACCCTTGCAAGACGTGCGCGGGCGAAGGGCGCGTCGCCCACGAGCGGACGCTTCGGGTCCGCATCCCGGCCGGCGTGGAGGACGGGACCCAGCTCCGGCTGACCGGTGAGGGCGAGGGCGGCCTCCGCGGAGGACCAGCCGGCGACCTGTACGTCGTCGTCCACGTGCGCGAGCACGCCTTCTTCGCCCGGCACGGGAGCGACCTCGTCTGCAATCTTCCCCTGACCTTCCCCCAGGCCGCTCTGGGCGCGGTGGTGGACGTGCCCGTGCTCGAGGGAACCGCGAAGCTCGAGGTGCCGCCCGGCACGCAGAACGGCGAGGTCGTGCGGCTTCGAGGAAAGGGCATGCCCGCCCTCCACGGGCGGGGCCGCGGGGACGCCTGCTACCGCGTCATCGTCGAGGTCCCGACCAAGCTCACCCCCCGCCAGAAGGAGCTGCTCGAGGAGTTCGAGCGCGGGACGACCCCGGCCGAGCAGGGTCCGCTGGTCGGGGGCTTCCTGGACTCGCTGAAGAAGCTCCTCGGCGGCTGAGCCGCCGCCCGCGTAGAGCCATGCGGCGCTTTCTCATATATCGACTGGTACGCGCCGTCGTGGTTCTGTGGGGAGTGACGACGGTGGTGTTCGTGGTCGCGGGTCTGTCTGGTGATCCCGTCACGCTACTCGTGCCGCTCGATACGCCGGTGGCCGAGATCGAGCGACTTCGACATGAGCTGGGGCTGGACGCGCCGATCAGCACGCAGTACCTGAGGTTCCTGTCGGAGGTCTCGCGCGGCGATTTTGGGCGCTCGATCCGCTATGGTGAGCCCGTGATGGGCCTCGTCCTGGAGCGTCTCGGCCCGACTCTCGAATTGGCGACGGCCTCGCTCTTACTGGCCATCTCCGTGGCGATTCCAGTCGGCGTGTTCAGCGTGCTGAAGCCCAACAGCCTGTACGATCGGGCGGCGATGGCGGTGACGCTGCTGGGGCAGAGTACGCCCACCTTCCTCGCCGGAATCCTGCTGATTCTGGTGTTCTCGGTGCAGCTGCGACTGCTGCCGAGTGGCGGTCGGGGGCGGTGGCTGGACTTGGTGCTCCCGGCCGCCACGCTGGGCGCCTGGGCCATGGCGAGCATTGCCCGGTTGACTCGGACGGCCATGCTCGAGGTGATCCACAAGGATTACATCCGTACGGCGCGCGCCAAGGGCCTGGGGGAATCGGCCATTCTGGTTCGCCACGCCCTGAAGAATGCGGCGATCCCGCTCGTTACCATCGTCGGGCTTCAGCTCGGGGCGTTGCTCGCCGGCGCCGTGGTGGTCGAAACGGTTTTCTCGTGGCCCGGCATGGGCCGGCTGATGATCCAAGCGATCGGAGCACGCGACTATCCGGTCGTCCAGGCCGGTGTGTTCCTCGTCGCCGCGGGATTCGTGGTGGTCAATTTTCTGGTCGATCTGAGTTACGCGGCAAACTCCATGGTGGACTTCCGACGGGACAACCTCTCGTTCGGCTCGTAGGGGAGCGCGATCGGGGGCGGCCCATCCGGTTCGCCGGGTCGAGGTCGACTTCTTGACGATGACCGCGGGGAACGTGCGGGCCGGCTGCCGAAG
>DASYQW010000005.1 GCA_036005065.1 Candidatus Methylomirabilota bacterium
CGTGCCTCCCTGGTCCTCGGACGTCAACAATGCCTCGCTCGTCTTGCGGGTGGAGTGGGGTCTGGCCACGGTGCTGCTGACGGGCGACGCCGAGCGGCCGGCCGAGACGGATCTCCTGGCCGCGAGGCTGCCGCTGGGAGCGGCCCTCCTCAAAGTCGGCCATCACGGGAGCCGGTACGCCTCGTCGGTTCCCTTTCTAGCTGGCGTCGGGCCACGGCTGGCCTTGATCTCGGTCGGGGCGCGGAATGCCTTCGGGCACCCGACCCCGGCCGCGCTGGGTCGCCTGGCCGCCGCGGGCGCCCGGATCTATCGAACGGACTACGACGGCGCGGTCGAGGTCGGAAGCGACGGGGACCGGCTCTGGGTGCGCCGATGGGCGAATCTCCGGGCGGCGCCGGAGGAGGTGTTGCTCCGCGGCGCCCCGTAACTGGAACCGCCCGGATCAAGGCGACGGTCCGGGCGCCCCTGTTCTGTGGCGCGGACCGGCGAAGCGGCCAGGGCCCGGCCCCGGCCGGCTCGGTGGGATCCTGGCCGGCTCAGAACGTCGAGCGCGTCGGGGTGACCACCAGGTCGCGGATGCACAGATGGGCCGGCAGCCGGTAGCAGTAGTCACATGCGCGAAGCGCCTCCCCGCCGGTGGCTGCTCGGAGTGGACGATGCCGTGGTCGGCGGTTGTGTGCCGGCGGCCGGGCCATGGGCCCGGGACCCCTCACGAACCCTGGCGCGGAAGTCGGCGGGTCGCGGCGCCGGTCGGGGCCGGGTCAGGCTTCGAAGGCGCGCTCGTGCTGCGCCTTGAGTCGCTCGAGCTCGGCGGGGTCGAGTCGCATCCCGAGAGAGAGCCCCATCTCACCGAGGATCGATTTGATCTCGTTGAGCGACTTCTTGCCGAAGTTCTTGGTCTTCAGGAGCTCGGCCTCGCTCTTCTGCACGAGATCGGCGATCGTCCGGATGTTGGCCGTCTTGAGGCAGTTGTAGGCCCGCACGGACAGCTCGAGCTCGTCGACGCTCCGAAACAGGTTTTCGTTGAGCTCGACCTTCTCGACCTCGGCCGCCACCTCCTCGTCCGGCTCCAGTCCGGTGGGGAAGCGGCAGAGCAGGTTGAAATGGTCCTCGAGGATCAGCGCGGCCTCTCCGACGGCGTCCTCCGGCGAGACGCTGGCGTTGGTCCAGATCTCGATCACGAGCCGCTCGGACCCCGGATGGCGCTTGGCGGGCTCGACGTCGAAGTTCACCCGGCGAACCGGCGAGAAGTCGGCGTCCAGCAGCAGGACGTTCACCGGCAAGCCCTCGAGCTCGCGCTTCTCGGCAGGCACGTAGCCGCGGCCCTTCTCGACCTGGACCTCCATGGCGAGGACGCCGTCGCGGTCGAGCGTGGCCAGCGGCTGGTCGGGGTTCAGCACCTCGATGTCGGCATCCGTCTGGAAGTCCGACGCCTTCACGACGCCAGGGCCGGTCGCCCGGAGCTGGATCAGGCGACTCCGCTCCCCGTGGAGCTTGAACACGACCTTCCGGATGTTGTTCAGCACGTCGAGGGTGTCTTCCATCATTCCCGGAAGGAACGAGAACTCGTGCAGGACGTTCTCGATCTTGACCCACGTCGGCGCGGCGCCCTCGATCGAGGAGAGGAGGACCCGGCGGAACGCGTTGCCGATGGTGAGCGCGAAGCCAAGCTCGAAGGGCTCGACCACGAACTTCCCGTGCTCGGCCTGGACCTCCTGCCACTCGTGCTTGCGGGGGAGCTGGAGCGTCGTCATGCAACCTCCTCTGTCCTCGGCTGGTCGGAGTAGGAGACGAACGTTCATTATAGCCTGGGAGGTCGCTTCATGGAAGGGCTTGGTTGACACGCGGGACAGCGCTCTCTAGAATCAAGCGTGATTCCGGCATTCGGCCACGCTCGGGCGACCGGGTAGAGGGTTGGCGGACAGCCGCGGCCCTCGCCGGCGACGTGGCGTACCCGATGGAGCGAGAACCGACGCCCCCCACGGAGCACCGCCGGCCGCGGCGCCGGCGGGCCATTCTCTTCGTCGCGGCGCTCCTCTTCGTCCTCGGCGCGATCGAGGTCGGACGCGCCCTCGTCCCGCCTCCGGCCCTCCGGGCCGGCGCCCGGACGGTGGAGATCCCGCCCCAGCATGGCCTCCTCGACATCGCGCGAATCCTGTCCGAGGAGGGCGTGATCCGGAGCCGCGTGGCGTTCGTCGGCCTCGCGGTCCTGCGCGGGACGGCGCGATCGCTGAAGGCGGGGGAGTACGAGATCCCCCAGGGCGCCACCGTCTTGACCACCCTCGAGCTCCTCGAGGTGGGAAAGGTCAAGCCGCACCTGATCGTCGTCCCGGAGGGCTTCACGGTGCGGGAGCTGGCGCGACAGCTCGAGACGGAGGGAATCGCTCCCGCGGCGGATGTCCTGAGCGTGGCCCAGAGCCCGTCCTTCGCCCAGAACCTCGGGATCGAGGCTGACGGGGTCGAGGGCTACCTCTTCCCCGATACCTATCGGGTGACCAAAGGGATGCGCGTCGAGGAGGTTCTGGGCCGGATGGTGCATCGCTTCCGCGAGAAGGTGGCGACTCCTGACGTCCTGACGCGGGCCGCGGCGCGAGGGCTGACGCTCCACGAGCTCCTCACGCTCGCCTCGATCATCGAGAAGGAGACGGGCGTCCCCGAGGAGCGCTCCCTCATCGCCGGGGTCTTCTGGAACCGTCTCCAGCGCGACATGCCGCTCCAGGCCGATCCCACGGTGGCCTATGCGGTCGGCAAGGACGGCCGGGCGCCGACGCGGGAGGACCTCCAGATCGATCATCCGTTCAACACGTATCGGAACCGGGGGCTGCCGCCCGGCCCGATCGGCAACCCCGGGCGGGCGTCGGTCGAGGCCGCCCTCGAGCCCGCCAAAGTACCTTATCTCTACTTCGTCTCGATCGACGACCGCCGGCATCAGTTCTCGGCGACACTCGAGGAGCACAACCACGCGGTCGCCCGTTATCGCCAGAGTCGCGGCCGTCCCGGCGCCCTTTGACCCTTGCGTCGCCTAGTTGACGGTGCTATAAACCCACGTGGACCGCATCCCGATGAGCCAGACCCACGGGCAGACGCCGTCCACCTCGCCGTCCGCCCCGGTCGCCCCACCGGAGGCGCTCCCCGCCCTCTACGCGGGCCTCCGCTATCTCCTCCGGCCGATGCTCCGGCGCTTCTTCGACTTCCGCGTGGCCGGCCTCGAGCACATCCCGCGCTCCGGCCCCTTCATCGTCGCCGCCAATCATGTCAACTATCTCGACGGCGTCCTCCTCGGCGTCGCCTTGCCGCGGAAGATCGTGTTCCTGGTGATGCCGCGCGTCTATCGCGCCACTCCGCTCCATCCCTACTTCCACCGGCACGTGGGCTCGATCCCGATCGAGCTCGCGCGGCCCGACCCCGGGGCCATCCGGCGCGCCCTGCGTGTCCTGGAAAGAGGCGGCGTGGTCGGGATCTTCCCCGAGGGGCCCTTCAGCCGCAACGGCGGGCTGGTGCGCGGTCAGGCGGGCGTGGCCCTGGTCGCGCTCCGGGCGGGCGTGCCCGTGGTGCCGGCGGCGATCACCGGCACGTTCCAGGCGCTCGCGGCGCGGCCCTGGCACATCCCGCGTCCGGTCCCGCTTCGGGTCCGCTTCGGCCGGGCGCTCCGGTTCACGCCCTTCACGCGCCCGCGGCTCACCCAGACCGTGCGCGAGGACGTGACGAGCCGGATCATGGCGGAGATTGCCGCGCTCCTCGCCGACGAACAGCGCGGCCTGGGCCGCGTGCCGGGACCGGTTGGCGCGCCGTGACGGCGGCCGGTCCGCCCGGGACGCCGTGGGGGGGACGATTCACCGCGCCGCCCGACGCGACGGCCCAGGTCTTCACCGCCTCCCTGCCCTTCGATCATCGGCTGTGGTCGGTCGACATCCAGGGGAGCGAGGCCTGGGCGCGCGCCCTGGCCCAGGGCGGTGTGCTCTCGGCGGTCGAGCTCGAGCGAATCCTGGACGGTCTCGCGGCAGTCCGCAGCGAGCTCGCCGCCGGGACGTTCCCGTTCCGCCTCGAGCTGGAAGACATCCACATGAACATCGAACGCCGGCTCACCGAGAAGATCGGGCCGGTGGGCGGTAAGCTCCACACCGGCCGCTCGCGCAACGACCAGATCGCGCTCGACATGCGGCTGTGGCTCCGGTCGGAGATCGATGCGATCCAGGGGGCGCTCCGGGACCTCCAGGCCGCCCTTCTCACCCAGGCCGAGCAGCACCGCGACTGCCCCATGCCCGGCTACACGCATCTCCAGCGTGCCCAGCCCATTCTGGTGGCCCACCACCTGCTCGCCTACGTCTTCATGCTGCAGCGGGACCGCGGCCGATACGCGGACACGCGGCGCCGGCTCGACGTGCTGCCGCTCGGCGCGGGGGCGCTGGCCGGCACCACCGTCCCCGTCGATCGCCACGCGCTGGCCCGGGACCTCGGCTTCGCCGCCCCGAGCCCCAACAGCATGGACGCCGTCTCCGATCGCGACTTCGCCCTCGAGTTCCTCGCCGCCTCGGCCATCCTCGCCATGCACCTCTCCCGCCTGTGCGAGGAGATCGTCCTCTGGGCGTCCGCGGAGTTCGGCTTCGTCGACCTGCCCGATGCCTACGCGACCGGATCCTCGATCATGCCGCAGAAGAAGAACCCCGACATCGCCGAGCTGGTCCGCGGCAAGACCGGCCGTGTCTACGGGAACCTCATGCGCCTGCTGACGGTCATGAAGGGGCTGCCGCTCGCCTATCATTCCGACATGCAGGAGGACAAGGAGGGGTTCTTCGACGCGGCCGATACCGTGCGGGCATGCCTCGGCATCCTGGCGCCGCTGGTGCACGCGCTCCGCTTCCGTCGCGAGCGGCTCCGCGCGCTGGCCGGCGAAGGATACTCGACGGCGACCGACCTGGCCGACTACCTGGTGCGGAAGGGCGTGCCGTTCCGCGAGGCGCACGAGGTCGTGGGCAAGGCGGTGGCGCTCGCGCTCGAGCGCGGCATCGGGCTCCACGAGCTGCCGCTCGGGGAGCTGCACACCCTGTCGCCGCTCTTCGAGGTGGACTTCCGCGAGGCCGTCAGCGTCGAGGCGTCGCTGGCCGCGCGCCGGGCCTACGGGGGAACCGCCCCCGCCGCCGTCGAGCGGGAGCTGGTGGAGGCGCGCTCGCTCGTGGAGGCGCCGTGAGCCGCCCGGAGGTGGCGCGGTGAGCGGCCGCGCCCGGGCCGCGCTCATCCTCGGCCTCCTGCTGCCCCTGGCCCTGGCGGCCTGCGGTCGCCGCGGGCCGCCCGTCGCGCCCGAGCGGCGCCTTCCGGCGGCGATCCAGGACCTCTCGGCGGCGGTCGTCGGCGAGGGGGTGCGGCTCCAGTGGACACTGCCCCGCATCCGCGTCGACCGGGGGCCGATCCAGGAGCTGCGACGCACCGAGGTCTACCGGCGGCTCGAGCAGGACGGCGAGGAGACGCCGCGGCGGCCCGCCATCCTGACGTTCGGAGGGCTGTTCGGCCCGCCGGGGGCCGTGGCCGGCTTCGACCGCGTCGCCAACATCAGGCTGGCCGAGCCGGCGCCGGCGGAGGTCACGGGCAACCAGGTCACGTATACCGACACCCAGGGGCTCGGCTTCGGCGAGCGCTACACCTACGTGGTGCTCGCCATCGATGCCCAGGGGCGCCCGAGCCCTCCGTCGAACCGGGTGACCATCGACCGGGATGCCCCTCCGCGGCCGCCGGCTGCCGTGACCGCGCTGGCCGGCGACAGCGAGGTGCGCCTCAGCTGGCGGGTGCCCGAGACCCTCGAAGACGGCTCACGCCCACGGGGGCGAATCTTCTACAACGTATTTCGGACCACCTCGCCCGAAGCCCGTCCGACGAGTCCGGTCAATCCCGAGCCGATTCCCACGCCGAGCTACGTCGACCTCACGGCGCAGAACGACACGACATACTACTACTCGATCCGGGCGCTCCTGGGTGTCGGCGGCCCGACCAGCCGGCCCACCGAGGTGGTCGCGGCCACGCCGGAGGATCGGACCCCGCCGGCCCAGCCGCGAGGGCTGGTGGCGGTGCTGGCGCCGGGCGCCGTGCGGCTGGCCTGGGAGGCGGTGACCGATTCCGACCTGGGGGGCTACCGTGTCTATCGGAGCACGACGGCCGGACGCGGCTACCAGCCGCTCACCCCGGCCCCGCAATCGGCGACGACCTACGTCGATACCGACGTGCGTCCCGGCCAGACCTACTACTACGTGGTGACGGCCGTCGATCGCTCGCGCCGAGCCAACGAGTCCATCCCCTCGCCCGAGACCGCCGTTACACTGCCCTGACGGCGGGCAAGCCCGCGCTCGGAGCGCGCCGCGGGAGACGACCCCGGTCGAGCACGGGTGCCGGGTGACTCCGGCCCCACGCGCGTCCGGCTTGATTTGGGGTGACCCGCGTGCTACCGTCGCTCCAAAGCGATTCGGGCCGACGCATGGACACGTTCACCTATCAGGACGGACAGCTCTACTGCGAGGCGACGCCGCTCGAGGCGATCGCGGATTCGGTCGGGACTCCCGTCTACGTCTACTCGGCGGGGGCCATCCTGAGCACGTACGACGCCTACGAGCGGGCGCTGTCCAGCGTGCCGCACCTCTGCTGCTACGCCGTGAAGGCGAACATGAACCTCGCCATCCTGGCGCTCCTGGCGCGGGCGGGGGCCGGGGCCGACGTCGTCTCCGGCGGCGAGCTGTACCGGGCCCTCCGGGCGGGCTTCGAGCCGCAGCGGATCGTCTTCGCCGGCGTGGGGAAGACCCGGGAGGAGATCCGCGAGGGCCTGAAGGCCGACGTCCTCTGCTTCAACGTGGAGTCGGCGGCCGAGCTGGCGGCGGTCGACGAGGTGGCGCGGGCCGAAGGAACGCGGGCGCGAATCGCCGTCCGGGTGAATCCGGACATCGATCCCCAGACTCACCCGTACATCTCGACGGGCCTCAAGACCTCGAAGTTCGGCGTGCCGCACCGCGAGGCCCGTGACCTTTATCGCCGCGCGGCCGGGTTGCCGGGGATCGAGGTCGTCGGGATTCACATGCACATCGGCTCTCAGCTCACCAAGGTCACGCCCATCGCCGACGCGCTGGCGCGCGTGGCCGAGCTGATCGAAGGCCTCCGTCAGGACGGGATCACCCTCCGCTACCTCGACGTCGGCGGCGGGCTGGGCATCCGCTACCGCGACGAGAGCCCGCCGGGTCCGACCGACTACGTCCGGGCCCTCAAGCCGCTGCTCGAGCGGCTCGGGCTCACTGTCCTGCTCGAGCCGGGCCGCTCGGTGGTCGGCAACGCCGGGGTGCTCCTCACGCGCGTCCTCTACCGAAAGGCGACCGAGTGCCGCTTCCTCATCGTGGACGCGGCGATGAACGACCTGATCCGCCCGGCCCTCTACAACGCCCACCACGAGATCCGGCCGCTGGCGGAGCCGGCCGCCGGGACGCCCACCGAGGTCGTGGACGTCGTGGGCCCGATCTGCGAGTCGGGAGACTTCCTCGCCAAGGAGCGCCCCCTCCCGCCGGTCGGCGAAGGGGCGCTCCTGGCCATCCTGTCCGCGGGCGCGTATGGCTTCGCCATGGCCTCCAACTACAACGCCCGCCCCCGCGCGGCCGAGGTCCTCGTCCACGGCGACCGCTTCCAGGTGGTGCGGCGGCGCGAGACCTACGAGGACCTGATCGCCGGAGAGAGCACGTGGGCAGGGGCGTTGCCGTGAGGCGGTTACCGATCCGCGGCACGTTCACGCCCGGTCGGGCGGCCCGTGGGACAGCTTTCCGACCGGCGGCTTCGCCGCCGCAACCCCGGGGGGAGGTCTCGGAGGGAGGCACAGCCCCCCTCCGATGCAGCTACGAGGACCTGATTGCCGGAGAGAGCACGTGGACGGGGCCCCTGCCCTAGGGGTCCCCGCAGGAGCGACGCCCGAAGGGCCGCCGCCCCCGGCGCGTCGAGATCAGATGGAGATCGGAGGTTGACGATGCGACGCACGTTCCAGGGCTCGCTGGTCGCCATGGTGACGCCGTTCCGGGACGGAAAGGTCGACGAGACCAAGCTCCGCGAGCTCGTCGAGTTCCACGTCCAGCACGGCACGGACGGACTGGTGCCGTGCGGGACCACGGGCGAGTCGCCCACCCTCGGCCACGAGGAGCACAAGCGCGTCGTCGACATCGTCGTCAAGGCGGCCGGGGGCCGGATCGCGGTCATCGCCGGGACCGGCTCGAACTCGACGGCCGAGGCCATCGACATGACCGTCCACGCGGCCAAGGCCGGCGCCGATGGGGCGCTCCTCGTCTCGCCCTACTACAACCGGCCGACCCAGCCAGGCCTCTACGAGCACTTCCGGGCCATCGCCCAGGCCGCGCCGGAGCTCCCGCTGATCCTCTACAACATCCAGAGCCGGACCGCGGTCAACATCGAGACCGATACCCTCGCCCGATTGGCCAAGATCCCCAACATCGTGGGAGTCAAGGAAGCCTCGGGCAACCTGGACCAGATGACCTCGGTCGTCCTCGCCTGTGGTCCGGACTTCACGGTCGTCTCGGGTGACGACAGTCTCACGCTCCCGCTCATGGCGGTGGGTGGCCGTGGGGTGATCTCGGTGGTGGCGAACTTCCTGCCCCGGGAGGTGGCCGAGCTGACGCACGCCGCGCTCGACGGGGACTGGAAGCGCGCCCGGGAGCTGCACTGGAAGCTGTTCCCGATCTGCCGGGCCATGTTCATCGAGACCAACCCGATTCCGGTCAAGGAAGCCATGGCGATGCTCGGGATGATCCAGGCCGAGTGGCGGCTGCCGATGTGTCCGATGAGCGACGCCAACCGGGACCGGCTCCGGCAGGTGCTCAGCCAGGCCGGGGTCCTGAAGGGCTAGGGGTGTGTTGGAGTAATCCGGCGCCGACCACCGAGCGCGTGATGCATCGAGGAGTGCTCCGAGCGGCGGCTTCGCCGCCGCCACGACGGGGGGGCATCGGGGGGGTCTTACGAGACCCCCCCGAAATGACCTAGGGCTTGCTCAAGTCGTAGACCTTCCGGAGCTCGGGGTTGAGCACGGTCACCGGGAGCCCGGACGCCTTGAGCGCGGCTTCCATGTCGGCCGGCGTCGGCGCACCCGGAGGCGGCTGT
>DASYQW010000006.1 GCA_036005065.1 Candidatus Methylomirabilota bacterium
GGTGGTGGACGGCCTCCTGCTCGGGCACTGGTACCTCACCGACCGCGGGCTGTCGAGGGGACCCATCAACCGTTCCACCTCGTTCCTGATGATCGCGGTGCTCCTGGAGGCGGCGGCCGTCGTGGCGGGGGGATTCGGTCCCACCAGGACGACGTCGAACTTCAACCCCCTGCTCACCTCCGCCGGGCTCGCGTCGTGGATCGCGCTCGGGATGGTCGGCGCTACCGCGCTCATCGCGGTCCTGATTCGCGCCGCGCTCAAGGGTCCCCGGGCCTCGGCGGTGCAGGCCGCCACGGGCTTCTTCTACCTCGCCGTCATCACCGCGTTGACCGCGGAATTCGCGGCCAAGGTTCGGTTCCTCCGGTAGCCATGGTGGCAGTGGTGATGATCGTCGGGGCCCTCCTCGAGTTCGCCGCATGGTGGATCGTCTCCCGGAAGGGGATCAGCATCTGGGTGGCCATGGGGATCGCCCTTCCGGCCCTGGGCATCGCGGCCGTCGCGGTCGGGGAGCCGTCGCTCTCGCCGGCGGTGAGCGGCGGCGTCGCCGTCGCCTCGGGCGCGGCGGCGGGCGTCGCCCTGTACCTGGCGACCCGGCTGTTCGTGGTCGCCATCCGGCCGTGGCGGACCTTCCAGCGCCATTCGGTCGAGGTGTACGCCCACCAGGCGGGGCTGCCGCTCGTCGCCGCCATCGTGCTCGCCGCGGCGGTGATGGCTCCCGGCGAGGAGCTGTTCTGGCGCGGCCTGTTCCAGGCCAAGTTGAGCACTGTCCTCGACGGCCGGACGGCGGGGGCCGCCATCGCGTGGGCGGCGTTCGCGGTGGCCAACCTGCCCAGCCGCAATCTGGCCATCATCGCCGGGGCGGTGGTGGGGGGAGCGATGTGGTCGGCGCTTTGCTGGTGGACTGGGGGCGCGTTGGCCAGCATCGTGTGCCACGCCCTGTGGACGGCCCTGATGCTCGGGTTTCCCGTAGTTCGCGTACCCGTCGGTGGACGGGCGTGACCGACGGGCTCCCGGCAGAGTTCGAGCGGATCCTTGAGCGCGGGGCGTTCTGCTCCATCGCCGCGGAGACCAGGCGCGGGCCCCACCTCACACCGCTCGTCTTCGCGTGGTCCGACGGGCGGGTGTGGCTCACGACCTCCCGCGGATCGGTCAAGGCCCGGGCGTGGCGGGCGGACCCGCGGGTGGCGGGGTTGGTGCGAGACGAGACGGGGGCGGTCACGTTCACTGGCCGGGCGGCGGCGTATGACGTGCTCGACCCCTCCACCTGGATCCGGACGGCCGTTCGGATGCCGGCGGTGACCGCGGCCTCCGTCAGGTTCACCGCCAAGAACGCCAGGTTCTTCGCCGGGTATGCGGTGGATGCACGGCGCGTCCCGTTGGCGTGGACCCCTCCGGGGCGAGTATTCGTGGAGATCGTCGTGGAGCGCGCCGCCCTTCTCGACGGCCGCGAGGTGCCCGAGCTGTGGGGAGCGTGGGGCGCCTCCCATCCCCAGGCCGAGACCTTCCGGGCGCGGCGGGGCGGGACCGAGGCGTTCGCCGCCCTCCCGCCGGCCGTCCGGAGCAGCCTCGGCGGGAGCGGTCCGGCGGCGCTCGGCATCGCCGGCTCGCGGGGCTCGATCGTGCTGCCGGCCCGGTGGGCCGAGGAGGGGCCGGACCTGTATGCGGCGATGCCCCGGGACTCCCTGGCGATCGTCGGCGCGAGCGAGGCCCCAGTCCCCGTCGCCCTTGCCGTGGACCGGGCATCGTCGTGGCGAGCCCGGGAGATGTTCGGCGCCATGGCCCAGGGGATCGGCCAGGCGTTCCTGCCCGACCGGCTCCGGGCCGGAGGCAGATCTGCCGAAGAGATGGTTCGACGAACCGGTACGGACCCCGAGGGCGCCGCGCTGGTCAGGATCCGTCCCGGCAGGTTGGTGTGGTGGCGCGGCTGGTCGAGCGGGAGCGTGACGATCGGGTGACGGTGGTCCAGACCGCAGTGGAGGTCGATGCTCCGCCGAAGGAGGTGTGGGCCGTGATCGCGGATCCGGCGAACCTGCCGCACTGGGACCGCCACATCGAGTCGGTGGAGGCCGTCCCCAAGGGCGGGCTGTCCAAAGGGGTCACGTACGTCGTGGTCGTCCGGTTCATGCGCGTGCGGGCCCGGGTGAAGGCCGAGGTCGCCGAGTGGTCACCCCCGTCGCACGCCAGGATCCGGCTGTCCGGTCCGATCGATGCCACCGTCGACACCACGGTCGATCCGCTCCCGCAGGGGCGCAGCCTCCTGAGGCACGAGGTCGACTATCGCTTCCGTGGCGGAGCGTTCGGCCGGCTCGCCGCGCGGAGCCTCCGGGTGGTGGGCGGCGCTGGGTACGAGCTGCGCCACGGCACGATGGCGCAGAAGCGGGACGTCGAGGCCGGTTAGTCCTTCCGCTGCCGGAAGTCGCGCAGGAGCCTGCGGTCGGCCCGGCCCGGCCGGCCCACGTAGTAGCCGATGATGAAGCCGAGGATGGCCGAGAGCACGATCACCGTGACGACGCGCGCTCGAGCGGTGAAGAAGAGGAAGTTCACGTCGACCCGCCGCGAGTTGGCGATGGCGAAGATGATCAGCAGGATCACTGCGATGACCGCCAACACTTGGGCCACGCTGACCCCGCGCCGACGACCTTCCTCGTCGGGGCCGGGCCGTTCGTCCTGCCCGTCGGATCCGTCCCCGTCGTGCCTCCTCATGGTTCCCTCCCCGTGGCGGCCGGCGCGATCGTCCTATATATCATCCGCCGCGTGGTGAACCGGACCGTACGCGTCGCCTGGCTCGCCGGGGCAGCCCTGGCCACCGGCCTCCTCGCGTCGACCGAGCTCGGGGACCGAGTCGACGTCGGGCTGTTCCGGGCGGTGAATCGGGGGCGCGGACCGGGCGCCGATCGCTTCTTCCGGGGGATCACCGAGCTCGGCTCGATCTGGGCCTCGATCGGCGCGGCCGGGGTGCTGGCGGCGAGGGGTCGACGGCGAGCCGCGGCCCGCGGGCTCGGCGCCGCCTCCGCCGCATGGCTCGCCGGACAGGGGCTGAAGCGCCTGTTCGACCGGCCCCGGCCGTACGTTGCCGACCCGGACGGCGTCCGGCTGCTTGCCCAACCACCGCGGGCAACGTCGTGGCCGAGCAGCCATCCCGCCGTCCTGCTCGCGTTCGTCACGGTCGCCGGACGGGACCTCGAGCTCTCCCTCGTCGCCCGGACGGCGCTGCGGGGCCTGGCCGCCGCGGTCGGGATCTCGCGTACCTACGTGGGTGTGCATTACCCGGCCGACGTCGTCGGGGGGCTGCTCCTCGGCCAGGCCGTGGCCGACGCGATGTCGCAGGACGCTCGATAGACTCGCCCACGTGACGCTGCTCGGCGCCATCGGCTGGCCGGTCCTCGACCGCATCCACCTGTTGGGCAGCTTCGCCATCTCCCCGCATGGCATCGGCATCGCGATCGGATTCCTCTTCGGCGCGTGGATCTTCACGCGCGAGGGGCCCAAGCGCGGGGTCACGTTGGACGACGTGAACGCCATGGTGTTCTGGGCCCTCATCGGGGCCATCGTTGGGGCTCGGCTG
>DASYQW010000007.1 GCA_036005065.1 Candidatus Methylomirabilota bacterium
ACAGCCGCCTCCGGGTGCGCCGACGCCGGCCGACATGGAAGCCGCGCTCAAGGCGTCCGGGCTCCCGGTGACCGTGCTCAACCCCGAGCTCCGGAAGGTCTACGACTTGAGCAAGCCCTAGGTCATTTCGGGGGGGTCTCGGAAGACCCCCCCGATGCCCCCCCGTCTGGCGGCGGCGAAGCCGCCGCTCGGAGCACTCCTCGATGCACCACGCGCTCGGTGGTCAGCGCCGGGTTAGTCCGACACACTCGCTGCGGAGGCCCCGGTCGTAGCGGCGGCGTGGTCGCCGCTGGGACCGCTAGCGGCCGGGGTGTCCGACGCTTGACAGCCCCGTAGCCCCTCTGCTTAGATGAGGGGGCGAATTTTGTATCGGATCTCCGGCCGCATCTGCTTGCCGAAACGTCGCGAGTCCCGACCAGGGCCCATGCTCATCAGCCGCGACCCGGGCGGGGTGGGTTTCCGGAGGAGACGATGACGCGCGCCGCTCGAGTCCCGTTTCTGCTCGCTGCCCTCCTCACCTTGGCCGGGGTGATCCTCGGAGTGGGTCTCGTCCCGAGTGTCGCCCAGGACCCCATACGGATCGGGGCCTCGCTCTCCCTGACCGGGACCTATGCCGCCCTCGGGCAGAACCAGCAGCGGGGCTATCAGCTCTGCGCCAAGCACGTGAACGACAAGGGCGGCGTGCTGGGCCGGAGGATCGAGTTCGTCTTCTACGACGATCAGTCGCAGCCGGCCACCGGGGTCCGCCTCTACGAGCGGCTCATCACGCAGGACGGGGTCGATCTGGTGCTGGGGCCCTACTCGTCGGCCATCACCGAAGCCGTGGCCAACGTGAACGAGAAGTACAAGAAGCCGATGGTGGCCCCCATGGCGTCCACGACATCCATCTTCAAGAAAGGGCGCAAATTCATCTTCATGGTGCAATCCCCGGCCGAGGTGTACCTGGAGGGCCTCATCGACCTGGCCGCCAGGAACGGGCTCCGGACCGTGGCCCTCATCAACGAGGACACGCTGTTCCCCAAGGCCTCGATCCAGGGGGCCATCGAGCTGGCCAAGAAGAAGGGACTCCAGGTCGTCTTCGTCGAAGCCTACCCCAAGGGTCACACCGACTTCTCGGCGATCCTGACCAAGATTCGGGCGGCCAACCCCGACGTGTTGGGGGCGGCCACCTACTTCGACGATGCGGTGGCCATCACGCGCCAGATGAAGGAGCTCAACGTCAACCCGAAGATGTACGAGGTCACGGTCGGGGGCGACCTTCCGAAGTTTTACGAGCTGCTCGGGAAGAATGCGGAGTACGTCTACGGCGCCACCCAGTGGGAGCCGGAGCTGCCGTATCCCGGCACCAAGGACTTCGTCGAAGCGTATCGGAAGGAGTTCCCCGGCGCCGATCTCTCGTACCATTCGGCGGGCGGCTACGCGGGCTGTCAGGTCCTGGTCGAGGGTGTCAGGCGTGCGCGCTCGCTCGATGGCGAGAAGATCCGGGGCGAGATCCTCAAGCTGAACCTGAACACCGTCTACGGGGCGTTCCGCGTCGACGACGATGGCTTTCAGGTCGCCCACAAGATGGTCATGTTTCAGTGGCAGGACGGGAAGAAGGTGATCGTCTGGCCCGAGGACCTGGCGGCCGGGAAGGCGCGCTTCCCGACGCCAGCGTGGAACCAGCGGTAGAGGTGAGCCGCTGACCGCCGCCCGCGAAGGCGCCCGCAGGGGCTCCGGCGGGCGCCGGTCCGTTCCGAGACCGACGTGAGCGTCGTCGTCACTCCCGCGATGGTCGGCCAGGTGATCGTCTCCGGGATCCTGTCCGGCGCGCTCTACTCCATGGTGGCCCTGGGGCTGGCCCTGATCTTCGGGGTCATGCGGGTCATCAACGTGGCCCACGGGACGATCCTGATGCTCGGCGCCTACACGACCTTCTGGTGGTTCCATGTCCTGGGCGTCAATCCCTACCTGTCGCTCGCGCTCTCCATGCCGGTGATGTTCGTGCTCGGCGTCGTCCTGGAGCGGTTGATGGTCCGCCGGGTCGTGAACGCGCCCGAGCTCTCCTCGCTCCTCCTGACCTTCGGGATCTCCATTGCCCTGGTCAACGCCATCCAGCTCGCCTTCACGTCCGATCTCCGCTCCGTGGAATACCTGACCGGCGCCCTGATCGTCGGCCCCATCGCCTTCTCCAAGTCGCGACTGGTGGCCTTCGGCTTCGCGGTGGCGATCACGCTCCTGGCCTACTGGTTCCTCCAGAAGACTCGCTTCGGCAAGGCCATCCGCGCGACCTCGCAAGGCCCTCAGGTGGCCATGATCTGTGGGGTCAACGTGGAACGCGTCCATCTCTTCGCCTTCGGGATCGCCTCCGCCCTGGCGGCGGCCGGCGGGAGCCTGGTGGCGGTGATGGTGGCCATCCAGCCGGAGATGGGCCAGGTCTGGACCTTCAAGTCGTTCCTGGTCATCGTGCTCGGCGGAGCTGGGAACTATCCCGGTGCGCTCCTCGGCGGGATGCTCCTGGGCCTGATCGAGCAGCTGGCGTCTTTCTTCCTCACGACCCAGCTGTCCGAAGCGGTGGCCTACCTGATCCTGGTGCTGGTACTCCTGGTGCGGCCCACCGGGCTCCTCGGAGGGCGCGCCACGTGAAGTGGGTGATCCTGGGAGCCCTGGTCCTCGGGCTCGGCCTGCTCGGGCTGTACCCGCTGGTGGCGACCGGCTACGGGGTCCGCTTCATGCTCCAGCTGTTCATGTGGGTGGCGCTGGCCCAGAGCTGGAACCTGATCTCCGGCCTCACCGGCTACGTCTCCTTCGGCCACGTCGCCTTCTTCGGCACCGGAGCCTACGCCGCCGGCATCCTGATCGCCGTCCACGGCTGGCACTGGGCATGGGCCTCGCTGGGGGGCGGGGCGGCGTCGGCGGTCCTGGCGTTCCTCATCGGATACCCGTGCCTCCGGCTGAAAGGCCCCTACTTCGCCATCGCCATGCTGGGACTCAATGAGGTGATGCGCGTCCTCGTCTCGTACTTCGAGGGTCTGACCGGCGGCGGGCTGGGCCTCTCCCTGCCGACCCTCTACGCCAGCGTCGAGATCTACTACGCCATGGGGTTGACGGCCCTGGCGGTGACCGCCCTGGCTCATCTGATCATCACCTCGCGGTTCGGGCTCCGGCTCATGACCATCCGGGAGGACGAGGTGGCCGCCGAGGCCATGGGGATCAACACGGCGCGCCACAAGCTCTACGCGTTCCTGATCTCGGCATTCGCGCCCGGCGTCGTCGGGGGACTGTTCGCCCGGGACCAGGGGTACATCGAGCCGATCGCGGTCTTCCCGCTTGCCATCACCATCACGATGATCGTGATGGCCCTCTTCGGTGGCAAAGGGACCATCTGGGGGCCGGTCCTGGGGGCCGCCGTTCTCTTCGTGCTCCAGGAGCTCGTGTGGGCGCGCTTCCTCTATCTCCATCAGGCGCTGTTCGGCGCGATCATCATCCTGGTCGTGCTGTTCATGCCGCGGGGCATCCTGGGCGTGCTGCAGCAGCGGTATCGCCTCCCACGCTACGTCTAGACTGGATCACGCGGGATGATGACCCCAGAGGGACGCGACGGGCCCATCCTGGAGATCACCGATCTGACCAAGCGGTTCGGCGGCGTGACGGCGGTCAACCGCTGCTCCCTCAGCCTCTCCCCCGGCCGCATTCACGGCCTGATCGGGCCGAACGGCTCGGGCAAGACGACGCTCTTCAACTGCGTGACGGGGCTCGAGCGGCGGGATACCGGGGCCATCCGCTTTCGGGGCCGGCGGATCGACGGGCTGCCCTCCCACCGGGTCGCCAGGCTCGGGATCGGACGGACCTTCCAGGTGATTCGCGTGTTCCCGGAGCTGACGGCGCTCGAGAACCTCCTGGTGGCCTCGCGCGGGGATCGGGAGGCGGCCGTCAATCGCATCCGGGAGCTGCTCGCCCTCGTGCGGCTCGAGGGGCTCGAGGGCGAGTACGCAGGGAACCTCTCCTTCGGCCAGCAGAAACTCCTCGAGTTCGTCCGAGTCCTCATGGCCGATCCCACGTTGATCCTGCTCGACGAGCCGGCGGCCGGCGTGAACCGGACGCTTCTGAACGAGCTGCTGGCGGCGATCCGGCGCCTGCGGGACGATGGCCGCACCATCCTGATCGTCGAGCACGACATGAAGGTCGTGATGGGGCTGTGCGAGCAGGTGTTCGTCCTGGACTACGGGGAGAAGATCGCCGAAGGACCGCCGGACGTGATCCAGCAGGACAAGAAGGTCATCGAGGCCTATTTTGGTCGGTGACGCCGTGGGACCGGCTCGAGCACTCGGGGTCAGCGCCGCGGCCGGCACGTCGACCGGGCGCGTCGGGCTCTCGGTCCTGGCCGGGGCGAGCGTGGGCTGGACGGCCGCGCTCGCCCTGGCGCTCGCCGCCGGCTCGCTCGGCTGGCCGCTCGTGCACGACGCACCGCTCATGCACTACATCGCGACCCGCATCCTCGAGGGCGCCGTCCCCTATCGTGACGTCTTCGACATGAACTTTCCGGGCGTCTATCTGGCCCACCTCCTGGGCCTCGGCCTCTTCGGGCGCGGGGACGCCGGCTTCCGGGCCTTCGATCTCCTCGTCCTGGGCGGCACGGCTCTCGGCCTCGCGGTGGGGCTTCAGTCCTTCGGACGGTGGGCCATCGCCGCGGCCGCGGCGCTCTTCGGCCTCTATCACCTGGCCGGCGGCGCCTGGCGCGCGGGGCAGCGCGACTTCATCCTCTGCCTGCCGCTCGCCTGGATGCTCGCGGCCGCGATGGCGTACCTCCGGAGCGGCCGCCCGCGGTGGCTGGCGCTGGCCGGGGTCGGTCTCGGCACGGCGGTCTGGATCAAGCCCCACGCGGGGCTGCTGGCCCCGGTGCTGGTGACCCTCGCGTGGCGGCGCCCGCCGGGCGAGCGGTGGCCGGCCCTGGCGTCGCTGGCCCTCGGGCTCGGGCTGCCGGCGGTCGGGATCGCGGCCTGGCTCGGGGCCGCCGGGGGCCTCGGGCCCTTCCTCGACATCGTCGGGGGTTACGTGCTACCGCTCTACAGCCGCCTCGGGCGGGAGTCCCTCGTGACAGCCGTGCTCGGGCACGATCTCGGAGTCGCCGTGCTGGCCGGGCTCGGGCTGTGGACGCTCGGGGGCTGGCTGCTGCTGGACCGGGCCGCGCGGGCCGAAGGGCGGCGGGCCCTCCTGGCGGCCACCGTCGCCTACGGCGCGCTCCACTTCGCGCTTCAGGGGAAGGGCTGGGAGTATCACCTCTATCCCTTCGCCCTCTTCGCCGTCGCCTCCGGAGCGGCGGGGCTGGGGGACGCGCTCCGGCGCCGCCGGCGCCACGCTGCCGGCGCCCTGCTGGCCGTGCTGGTCCTGACGGCGACGGTCCTCGGCGTCAAGGGCTGGTGGAACCTCGAGCCGGCGTGGATCGCCGAGAAGTCCGCCCGGGCTCACGCGCTCGCGCGCACGCTGGCGCCGCTTTCCGGCGACCGCACCCCGGTCCAGGTGCTCGACACGACCGACGGCGGGATCCACGCGCTCTACCTGCTCGGCCTCCGCCAGCCGACCCGGTTCATCTACGACTTCCACTTCTACCACGACGTCGACCGCCCGTACGTCCAGCGCCTGCGCGCCGAGCTGATGGCGGAACTCCGCCGGCGTCCGCCAGCGGCGGTGGTGCTCTTCGAGCGGGGCTGGCCGAGCGGGGACTACGACCGCGTCGAGGCATTCCCGGCTCTGGCGGGCTGGCTCGAGGCCGGTTATCGGCTGGCCGAGCAGGGCGACGGGTATCGAGTGTATGCGGCGCGACGCGATCGCTAACGTCATCCGCGCCTACGACGACCCGGTCATCCGCGCGTACTCGCGGGGGCGGTTCCTGATCCTGCGCCAGCGGTTCCTGGATGAGATCGGGCAGTACCTGCCGGCCGAGGGAAACATCCTCGACATCGGCTGCGGCTTCGGCCTCTTCTCGCTCTACTACGCGCAGGTCCTCCCGAGGGCTCGCTTCCGGGGCCTCGACCTCAACGCCCGGCGGGTGCGGATCGCGGCCCAGGCGGCCCACCGCCTCGGCCTCGGCAACGCGGAGTACGCGGTCGGCGACGCGCGGGAGTACCGGACCGACGGAGTGCACGCCGCCGCCTACATGCTCGACATCGTCCACCACATCCCGCCGGAGACCGTGGAGCCGCTCCTGGCCGAGCTGCACAAGGCGATCCGTCCGGGCGGCCGCCTCATCATCAAGGACGTGGACACGCAGCCCGCGTACAAGCGCTGGTTCACCCACGCCCTCGACCTCCTGATGAGTCCCCGGGGCGTCATCCATTACTGGCCGGCCGAGGAGCTCCAGATCCTGCTCCAGCGCATCGGCTTCCGGGTGTACCGTCATCTCATGGTCGACATCCTCCCGTATCCCCACGTGCTGTTCATCGGCCAGAAGGACTGAGGCCGCGAACCGATGGCCCTCGCCTACCACTGCGGAGCGCCGCCGCCGCGCCTCCCCGGGTTGGATTGAGGCCGTGCCTGTCTCGCCTTCGCTCCTGACGGTGGAGCAGATCCACGCCGGCTACGGCCGGATCCCGATCCTCCACGGCGTCAGCCTGGCCGTCTGGCCCCGGGAGCTCGTCGCCGTGATCGGCCCGAACGGGGCCGGCAAGTCGACGGCCTTCAAGGTGATCGTGGGGCTGGTGTCGCCGGAGCGCGGCCACATCGTGTTCAACGGGTCTCAGATCACCGGGCTGCGCCCGGACGAGGTGCTGCGCCGCGGACTGGCCTATGTTCCCCAGGGCCGCATCATCTTTCCGCAGATGACCGTGCTCGAGAACCTCGAGATGGGGGCCTACATCGAGCGGGACCGCGCTCGGATCACCGAGGCACTCGAGCGCGTCTACCGGCTCTTCCCGATTCTCCGGGAGCGGCACCGGCAGAAGGCGGGCACCCTGTCCGGGGGCGAGCAGCAGATGCTCGCCATCGGGCGCGCCCTGATGACGCAGCCCCGACTCCTTCTCCTCGACGAGCCGTCGCTGGGGCTCAGCCCGAGGTTCCTCGGCGTCATCTTCGACAAGATCGCCGAGCTGAAGGCGAGCGGAATGACGATGATAATCGTCGAGCAGAACGCGGCCAAGGCGCTCACCGTGGCCGACCGGGGCTACGTCCTGGAGCTGGGCCGAAACCGGTTCGAGGGATCCGGCCCCTCGCTTCTCGTCGATCCCGAAGTCAAGCGCCTCTACCTGGGCGGCTAGTCCCGTGCCGATACCCCTCGCCCGGCGGCGTCCTCGGTCGTGATCGACCTCGAGGCCCTCATCGGCGCGGCCATGTCGCGGGGCCCGTCGGACGTCCACCTCCGCCCCGGGCGGCACCCGATCCTGCGCATCCGCGGACGGCTCCTCCCGTTCGAGGACTGGCCGCCCCTCCAGGTGGCCGAGCTGGAGGACCTCATCCGCCGGCTGCTCCCGCCGCAGCAGTCGGCGCGCCTGGCGGAGTCGGGCGGCGTGAACCGGCCCGAGTCGTTGTCGGGACTGGGACGGTTCCGGCTGACGATCCTCAATGCCCGCGGCCTCCCGCACATCGCCATCCGCGTCCTGTCGCGCGAGATCCCGAAGCTCGAGGAGCTGGGCCTGCCGCCGGTGGTGGCCCGGCTGGCCATGGAGCGTCGGGGGCTCATCCTGGTGACCGGGCCCGCCGGGTCCGGGAAGTCGACGACGCTGGCGGCGATGGTCAACCTGATGAACGAGCAGCGCAACGAGCACATCATCACCATCGAGGATCCGATCGAGTACGTCTTCGAGAGCCGGAGCTGCTACATCACGCAGCGGGAGATCGGCCTCGACACGCCGAGCTACGA
The DNA here is from genome assembly GCA_036005065.1 of Candidatus Methylomirabilota bacterium. Taxonomy (NCBI): domain Bacteria; phylum Methylomirabilota (SeqCode); species Candidatus Methylomirabilota bacterium. The sequence goes on from DASYQW010000007.1 coordinate 7,835, forward strand.
CTCCGCCCTCCGGATCGTCCTCCGGCAGGACCCGAACGTCATCGTGGTGGGGGAGATGCGCGACCCCGACACGTTCCGGACGGTGCTCACGCTCGCCCAGACGGGACACCTGGTCCTCTCGACGCTCCACACGGGGTCGGCCGTCGACACCATCAACCGGATGATCTCCGCCTTCCCCCAGGCCCGCGAGCGCTCGATCCGGGCTCAGCTCGCTCACGTCCTCAAGGGCGCGATCGGTCAGCGCCTGGTGGAGCGCGCCGACGGGACCGGCCTCCTGCCCGCGACCGAGGTGATGGTGACCACCGGGAGCGTCTTCCGGGCCATCCTGGAGCCGGGCCTCACCGCCAGCCTGCCGACGGTCCTCGCCCGGAGCCGTGACCTGTTCGGCATGCAGACCTTCGACCAGTCGGCGCTGGACCTCTACCTCCAGGGCCTCATCTCCGAGCCGACGGCCCTCCTGGCCTGCAACTCGCCCATGGACTTCGAGGTCCAGCTGCGCCGGGCCCGCAAGGAGAAGCGTCTGGAGGAGGCCGCCGCCCAGGGGGGAGTCGGGGCGGTGGGCGCCCGGATGGAGGCCATCGTCGTGCTGGAGGTGGTGGGCATGACGGACCTCCTGATCTCGCACGGGGACGCGACCTTCCGCGAGTTCACCGAGCGCATCGAGCACCGGCTCAGCGACATCGCCAAGGAGTTCCGGGCCCGGGCGATCGAGAAGCATCTGGACGGGTTCCTGCTGACCTTCCCGAACGTCGACTGGGCGATGACGGCCATCCGCCGGATCTTCGCGCGCATCTCCGAGTTCAACGAGCTCTCCGAGATCGAGGTCGCCTTCCGCGGCGCCCTGCACTACGGGAGCATCTGGGTCGATCCGCACTCGAACCGGGTCGGCGCCGCGGTGCACAAGGCGTTCCGGGTGTGTACCGCCATCGGCACGCCCGATCTGTGGGGCCCGGCCCGGCCCAAGGAGCGGAACGTGGTGGTGGCCACCGAGGAAGCGCGCGAGATGCTGACCCCCTACCACGTGGGGTCGCGCCCCCTGGGGGCGGTGCGCCTGAAGGGCTTCGACGGCGTCCATCCCCTCTTCGAGCTGATCATCTGAATGCGACGCGCGCCGATTCGCGCAGTCACCTTCGACTTCTGGGGCACGATTCTTCCCGATCCCCCGGTGAGCGACGACCGCCACCGGCCCCGGCGCCTCGCCGATTTCGAGGCGATCCTGGGCGCCGCCGGCGTGGAGGTGTCACGGCCGGTCCTCGAGCGGGCCTACCGGGACTCCGGGGCGTTTCTCGCCCAGATCTGGCTACAGGACCGGGACGTGCCCGTCGAGGACCACGTACGGGCGATCCTGATCTCGATGGACCCCGCCCTCGTCGGGCGCCTTCAGGGAGACACCCTGAAGGCCCTGACCGAGGCCTACGCGCGACCGGCCCTGCTGGCGCCTCCGGCCGTCGACGAGGGCGCGCGTCCGGCCCTCGAGGCCCTGGCCCGGCGAGGTTACACGCTCTGCGTCGTGTCCAACACGATGCGGACGCCGGGACTGGTGCTCCGCGAGATCTTGCGGCACTACGGCTTGCTCGGCTACTTCGCCCACCTGACGTTCTCCGACGAGTGCAGGGTCCGGAAGCCCGCCGCCGAGATCTTCCGCCGCACGCTCGCGGCCGTGTCGACGCCGGCGTCGGCAGCGGTGCACGTGGGAGATGACCCCCTCCTCGACGTCGAGGGGGCGCGTTCCGCGGGGATGCGGGTGATCCAGGTCACCACGGACCGGCCGCCGTGGTTCGGCCGGCGGCGTCCCCACGCGACGATCCCCGGCCTCGCCGCTCTCCCGGAGGCCATCGCGCGGCTGGATCGCTGAGTTGAACCGGAGGGGGTGTCGGAACACCCCCTCCGAAACCTCCCCCGAGGAATCGTTGCGGCGGCAAAAGCCGCCGCTCGGAGCGGACTATGCGGCGCTCGGCGGCCGCGTGGGAGCGGAGCATCATCCGCCCGGGCCTCCGCGGCCGAGGGCCCGGAGAGCCTCCTGGCGGAGCTTCCCCTTCTGGGCCTTGTCGCCGTGTGGGCCCGGGGTTCGCGGGACGTCGGCCACGACCCAGACGCGCCGCGGGACCTTGAAGGCGGCGAGCTTTCCCCCGCAGTAGGCCTGGAGCTCCGCCTCGGTGGGTGCTTCACCCTCCCGGGGGATGACGTAGGCCACGGCCACCTCGCCGAGCCGCGGGTCGGGTACGCCGACCACGAAGGCCTGGCCGACGGTCGGGTGGCTCATCAGGAACGCCTCGATCTCGGCCGGCGCCACCATGAAGTGGCCGATGCGCAGGGTCTCCCGGAGGCGGCCCAGGAAGAAGGTGTGCCCCGCCTCGTCTCGGACGGCGAGGTCGCCGGTGTGGAACCACCCGGCCGCGTCGATGGCGGCCGCCGTCTCTTCCGGCTTCTTGTAGTAGCCCCGCGTCACCAGCGGCCCGCGGAGCCAGAGCTCGCCCGCTTGCCCGGGGGGCCGATCCGCCCCGGCCTCGGGGTCGACCACCCGGAGCTCGAGCTCCTCCGCGGGCCGGACCCCGGCGTGCTGCCGCAGCTCGAGCGGATCGTCGGGCGACGGGCAGAGGGCGAGGGCGTTGACCTCGGTCATCCCGTAGGGCTGGAAGGCCCCGGGCATGCCCAGGCGGCCGACGACTTCGTCGAAGAGCCCGTGGCGCCCGCCCCCCGTCATCGCCACGCCGCCCGTGCGGAGCGACCTGCGGTCGTATCGCTCGAGGTCCGGGTGGTCCAGCACCGCCATCAGCATCGCGTCCACCGCGTTCCAGACCGTGATCCGCTCGCGCTCGATGAGCCGGAGTGTCCGGAGCGGGTCGAAGAACTCCTCGAGGACGAGCGTCGCGCCATGAGAGAAGGTCATCAGCGGGATGACGAGTCCGCCCCAGGTTCCGGAGAACGGCAGCGTGTGGAGGACGCGGTCGTGCTCGGTCAGCCCCAGACGCTCCCCGGAGGCCCAGCCGTGAGGAAGGCAGTTCCGGTGGGTGATCATCGCGCCCTTGGGGAATGATGTGGTGCCCGACGTGTAGAGCAGCGTGAACACGTCGTCGGGCGCGATCCGCTGCCGGCGTTCGGCCAGCGGGGTCCCGAGCGCCGGGTCGTCCCCGGCCTCGATGACGTCCTGGTAGCGCAGGGTCCCGCCGTAGGCGTCCTCGCTCACGCAGATCAGCCGCCGCAGGGCAGGGAAACGCTCGAAGTGGAGGTCGTCCGGGTCGGCTCGGTGGAAGCCGGGCAGGAGCTCGCCCAGGATCTCGAGGAAGTCGATGTGGAGAGCGTGGTCCAGGAGGACGAGCGTGGTCGTGTCCGACTGGCGCAAGATGTAATCGAGCTCGTGCGTCCGGTAGCGGGTGTTGAGCGCGACCAGGACCGCGCCGATCCGGGCGCAGGCGTGCTGGACTACGAGCCACTCCGGGCAGTTTGTGAGCCAGAGCGCGACCGTCTCGCCGGGCGCGATCCCGAGGGCGAGGAGACCCCGGGCGAGTCGCTCGACCTCGCGATGGACGTCGCGATAGGTGAGGCGGCGCTCGTCGAGGACGAGGGCCTCCCGGTGGCCGAAGCGGGCGGCGACCGCGTCGAGCATCCCCGGGAGTGTGGCGTCCCGGTAGGGGTTGGGTGTCGGGATCTCTGCCGTGGGCCGCCAGGAGGCTGGGCTCAAGCAGGGCCCCTGAGGCCGCGGCGCCTCAGAGGTACGCTCGCTCGGCCTGGCGGAGGGCGCGGTAGCGCCGGAAGGCCTGCCGCTCGTCCTCGAGCCCCAGCAGCGCCTTCCAGAAGCGGCTCCCCCGAAACGTGTGGGCCAGCATTTTCGGCCAGTTGCGCAGGACGAACGCGGGGCTGTGAGCCAGCACCGCCCCCAGGTGACGGACCTTCATCCAGCGCTCGGCCCGCCAGCGCAGGAACTCGATCTCCTCCGCCTCCAGATGCTCGCTCCGCACCACCGCGGTGGTCCCGTCGTACTCCCAGAGGCGCTCGTTGATGATGAGCCCGCGCTCCCGGAAGTCCTTGGTCATCGGCGTCTGGGGGTAGGGCGTCGGGTGCTGGATGTACGGCCAGTCGACGTAGCGCCGGGCGAACTCGAGGTTGGCCTCCACCGACTGGCGGGTGTCGTCCGGGTTGCCGACGATCAGACCCCCGACGACCCACATCCGATGCCGGTGGAGGTAGTCGATGGCGGTGATCGTCGCGTTCCCGGCGCTCCGTCCGTTCTCGCGCCGGGTATTCTTGGCCCGGGCGCGCAGGAAGCCCAGGTCGCCGTCCAGGATGTTCTCGATGCCCAGGAAGACGTACCGGAACCCGGCCCGCCGCATCAGGGGGGCGAGCGTCGCGCCGTGGTTGGCGATGGCCGAGGTCATGGCCTGGACGAGGTACTCGAGGTCGTTCAGGCCGGCGTCGATGATCGCCTGGCAGAGGGTCTCGAAGCGCCGGACGTTCAGGGTGATGTTGTCGTCGACGAGAAAGATGACGCGGGCCCCGTAGTCGCGGGCGTCGCGGATGTCGGCCAGCACCCGGTCGAAGCGGTAGGTGTGGAAGTTGCGCCCGCGCATCTCGATGATCGAGCAGAAGCTGCAGTCGAAGGTGCAGCCCCGGGAGGTCTCGATGACGTCGACCGGCCGGCCGAGAAACGTGTAGCCGGCGAGGACGCGGGCCTGGCGGTTCGGCGGCCGGATCTCGTCCCCCTCGAGGCCGCTGACCGGACGGTCGGGGGTGTGGAGGAACCCGCGCTCCTCTCGATACGACAGGCCCGGGATCCGCTGGTAGCCGCTGCCGCGCTCCAGGGCGCGGGTCAGCGCCCGAAAGGTGAGCTCGCCTTCGCCTCGGACGATGAAGTCCACGCCGCCGGCCGGGTCGGTGTACGCCTCGGGAGCCAGACTCGGGTCGTAGCCGCCGACGACGATCCGTGCGGCAGGCCGGAGCGCGCGGACCAGGTCGATGATGCGGAGGGCCGTCCGCCGCTGGAACGTCATCACCGACAGCCCGACCACGTCCGGGTCCCACTCGCGCACGAGCCGCTCGACGGTTTCGCGGACGCGCCGCTCGGCCAGGATCAGGTCGGCGACCGCCACCCGGTGGTGCGGGTCGACATTGCCGGCCAGCGAGCCGAGGGCGCCGTTCGGCATGCGGATGCCGACCGTCGGCATGTGCTCGAACGAGTCGGGCATGGAGAGCAGGAGGATGTTCACGCCAGATTCACCTCGCTCCAGGATACCCCAGGACCGCGGGCCCGCCGTAGCAGCTTCCCGGGTCGGATGATTCGCGAGAGCGCGCGGGCCTCGACCGGCCATCCCGCGGCGGCTTTGGCTTTTTCCGGCGCCGGCGTCTATACTGCGAGTGAGCGAACCCCGCGATGGACTTGGCGTTCACCGAGGCCCAGGAGCTGATCCGGAAGGAGGTCGGAACCCTCGCGCGCACCTTCGACTGGGAGTACTGGCGCGAGAAGGACCGGAAGGCCGAATACCCGTCGGAGTTCGTCGAGGCCTTCGCCCGGGCGGGCTGGCTCGGGATCGCCATTCCCGAGGCCTACGGCGGGGCCGGCCTCGGGGTGGTCGACGCCTGCCTGATGCTCGAGGCCATCTGCGCCTCCGGCGCGGGTCTGTCAGGCGCCTCGCCCATCCACTTTGCCGTCTTTCCTCCGATGCCCATCATCAAGCACGGCAGCGAATCCCTCCGGCGGCGCATCCTGCCGGAGATCGCCGCCGGCCGGGTGAGTCTGGCGTTCGGCGTGACCGAGCCGAACGCCGGCACCGATACCAGCCGGATCCAGACGACCGCCCGCCGCGACGGCGCCGGGTTCGTCGTCACCGGGCGCAAGGTCTGGACGTCGAACGCCCGGCATTCCCAGAAGATCCTGCTCCTGGCGCGGACGACGCCCTACGACGAGGTCGGGTCCCGCAAGCTCGAGGGCATGACGCTCTTCGTGGCCGACCTCGATCCGGCCACCGTGACCATCCGGGAGATCGACAAGCTCGGGCGCGCCGCGGTCGACTCGAACGAGGTGATCATCGATGGCCTGCGCGTCGCCGCCGAGGACGTGGTCGGCGAGATCGGTCGGGGCTTCTACCACCTGCTCGACTCGCTGAATCCCGAGCGGATCCTGGTCGCCGCCGAAGCGGTGGGGATCGGGCGGGCTGCGCTCGAGCGCGCCGCCCAGTACGCGCGGGAGCGCGTGGTCTTCGGGCGGCCCATCGGCCAGAACCAGGCGGTCGCGCACCCGCTGGCGGCGGCGTGGGCCCGCCTCGAAGGGGCGTGGGCGCTGACCCTGCGCGCGGCCTGGCTCTTCGACCGCGGGCTCCCGTGCGGCTGCCGAGGCGAACGCCGCCAAGGTCCTGGCGGCCGAGGCCGGGTTCGAGGCGTGCGATGCCGCGCTCCAGACCTTCGGGGGCTTCGGGTACGCCAAGGAATTCCACGTCGAGCGGCTCTGGCGCGAGGTGCGTCTCTACAAGATCGCGCCCGTGTCGCAACAGATGGCCCTCAACTATCTAGCCGAGCGGGTGCTCGGGCTCCCCAGGTCGTACTGAGCCGCCGGGAACCGATGGCTCTCGCGTCCCACTGAGGCGCGCTGCCCGCCCGCCCTATGGGCCTCCGCCGCTACGTCCGAACCCACCGGGGGATCAGCGCGTTCGCCGCCGGCGTCCTCCTGACCCTGGCGGCGCTGGCCGCCTTCGGCTACTACGTCCTTTCCGATCAGCGCCGGACCGCCCGGATCCTGGCCGCCGCCCTCTCTCAGGCCCTGGCGCGCGAAGTGCGGATCGAGCGCGTCACCGACGTCGGCACGGAGCGGGTGGTGATGCGCGGGGTTCGCCTGCCGAGCGACGGGGGCTGGCCGGCGGATCTCGTGGCCGAGCGGGTCGAGGCCACCGGGCCGCTCCTGGCGGCCGCCCGCGGGGACGCCGCCCCGGTCCGCCTGGTCGTGACCCGGCCGACCGTCGACGTGCCGGCCGGCGGGGGCGTGGGCATTCAGGCGACGCTCGAGAACCTGCGCCAAGGCCTGGCGAGCTTCCTGGCCGGCGCCGTTCAGGTCGACGCCACGCTGACGGCCGGAGTTGCGCGGTATGCCGGCGGCACGACCGAGTTCGACCTGGCCCTCCGCAAAGCCGGCGGCGGCGCCACGGGCGAGCTGACGCTGCGTGAGGCCGGCCAGGCTCCGCTGGTCGTCAGCCTCAACGCGCGGACGGAGGGCGACCTCGTGCGCCTCGCCCTCTCCGGTCGCGGCGCTCTGGCGCCAGTCGCGGCCTGGATCGAAGACGGCGGCCCCTCGGTCCTGCGGGGTCAGTCGGTCGAGGTCTCCATGGCCGCCGACCTCGGTCCGGCACCGGCCCTCAACGCGCGGGGGACGGTCAGCGTGGGCGACGTGATGGCGGGCGGCGGGACGGCGGTGTTCAAGGACGGCGTCCTCCAGCTGAGCCTGCCGCATGCCACTGCGGATCTCGCATTCGCGGCGTGGGTGGCGCGGCTCGGTTGGCAGCCGACGGGACGCGCGGAGCTTGCCGACCTGACGGCGACGTGGCGACCGAGCGCGGGCTCCTGGCCCGTCCTCCAGGCCGTGCTGCGGCTGCCCTCCATCGCCTTGCCGGCTGCCGCTGTCGGCACCGACGTGAGGGCCGAGGGTGTCGAGGGTCGCCTCGCGCTCGAGCCCGTTCCGTCGGGTCACGCCGTATCGGGCGAGGCGCGGGCGGAGCGGGTGCGCGCCGCCGGACTCGAGATCGCGCCGGCCGACACCCGGTACCGGCTCACGCTCGACGCCGGGGGCGCCATCGCGCGGGCCGAGCTCGCCGGCTTGACCGCTCGCCTCGAGGGCGCGGTGCTCAAGGGCTCACTGGGTTACGACGGGGCGACGCGGCGGCTCGACACCCGGCTCGGAGGCGAGGAGGTCGACGTCGGCGGCCTCGTGCGGCGTCTGGCCCCGGGCTGGCTGGCGCCAGCCGATCGCCTGCGGCTGGCCGGGCTGAGTATCACCGGCACCGGGGTCGACGCGCGGGAGCTCGGGGCGGGGACGGTGCGACTCGAGGCGCGGAGCGCGCGGCTCTCGCGCGCCAACGGGGAGCTCGGCGGCGGCCGGACCACCGTCCGCGCCGAGCTCGGGCGGACCGGCGTGACGCTGGCGCTCGAGACCGCCTCCGTCAGCGCGACGCTGCCGGCGCTCAACGGCAAGCTCCCGCTGCTCGCGGGCTCGGCCGAGCTTCACCGGACGGCGACCGGCCTCGAGCCGGAGCGCGGGCGGCTGACGGCTCGGGATGGCCAGGGGCGAGAGCTGCTCGTGGCCAGCCTCGCGCGGGGCGCGACGCCGGGCCGCCTGCGCCTGTCGGTGCAGGCGCCGGCCCTGGAGCGCCTGGACGGCCTCTGGCCGCAGGTCGCGCGTCGGGTGAACGGATCGGCGCGCCTCGACGTCGAACTGAGTGGGCCGGGCTACGGGGCGGCCGACGGCCGGCTCGCGCTGAGCGTACCGGAAGGCGAGGTCTGGGGCGGCAAGGTGTTCGTTCGGTCGCTGGAGGCCGATGTCCCGATCCGGCGGGGTGTCGAGATGCCGGGCGAGCCGCCGTGGGGCAAGATCGAGGTCGGCGAGTTGATCGGCTACGGGGTGGTGGCCCGCGACGTGGTGTCGCCGGCGCGCGTGTTTCGCGACCGGCTGAGCTTGAACGATCTCACGTATGCCCTGTACTCTGGGGAGGGCAAGGGCTGGAGCGAGATCGAGCTGGACGCAGCCGGACCGATGGTGCGGGGCAAGCTCAACGGCGAACGGGTTCGGGTGGAGGAGTTCATGAGCGCCTACGGGATCCGCGGGGGCACGATGACCGGTCTCTTGCAGTACGATCTCGGCTACGAGTACCGGGCCGGTCGCCTCCAGGTCAACGGCCGCTTCGAGGTGCCCAAGGGCGGGACGGTCAACATCGAGCTCCTGAACCGCCTGCTCGCCTACGCGCAGACCGACCCCTCCGGGGTCCTCCGAGGGGCGCTCGAGAACCTCCGCGCCTTCGAGTACAAGCACGCCGAGGCTGACGTGCACTCGGCCGGGGACGACGTCCGGGTCAACCTGGCCCTGCAGGGCCGCGAGCGGTTCCTGATCTTTCCCCCGAAGGTCCGCGAGATCAACATTCGCAACATGCCGCTGTCCTTCCTGGCCCGCCAGTTCCCCGGCGCCTTCGCGAATTGAGGAGAACGCCATGCTGAGACGCCACCTGGGTCGTCATCTCGCGCTCGTCGGGCTCGCGGGCCTGGTGGCCGCGTGCGTACCCGTCACCGTCAACATCAACTTTCCCCAGGAGAAGCTCGAGGGCGCCGCGGGCAGCATCGAGGACATGGTCCGGAGTCCCGAGAACCCGAAGCCCGCACCGAAGAAGGGGCCGCAAGGCTCGCTGGGCGACCGCCTGCTGGCGGCGCTCGGGCCGGCCGCGGCGGACGCCCAGACCCGCACCGTGGACGTCATGCCCGAGATCAAGGTGCGGACGCCGGAGCTCATGCGGGCGATCGAGTCACGCCGGGCGCGGCGGGGCGAGATCGACGAGCTCAAGGCGAAGGGCTGCGTCGGGGAGACGAACCAGGGGATGCTGGAGGCACGCGCCGGCCAGGGCTGCCCCGGGAACGTGGGGCAGGTGGTGAGCGCCGAGAACGCGGATCGCAACTACATCTACGGCACACTGATGCAGCAGAACAACATTCCCGCCAGCGACGCGTCGCGAGTGCACGCCGCGTTCGCCAAGGTCCGCCGCGACCGGGCGAAGCCTGGAGAGTGGATTCAGCTCGAAACCGGCCAGTGGGTGCACAAGTGATGCCGGGCCGATGACGGCCGCCTGGCGCGCCGCCTGAATGGGTATTCGCGGGGTCTTCCTCGATGCGGGGAACACGATCGTCTCGCTCGACTACGAGGTCATCACCGCCCACATCCGCGCCGCCGGCCACCCGGTGACCCCGGCCGAGGTGCGCCTCGCCGAGCAGCGGGCCCGCGTCCAGCTCGACCCGCATCTCGCCGGCCCGCGCTCCACCGAGACGCCCGATACGTTTCGTCTCTATCTCCGCTACACCTTCGATGGCCTCGGGATCCGGTGGGACGAGGCGGCCGAGCGCGTGGCCGACCGGCTCCGGCGGGCGAAGCCGCCGCTCGGCCTCTGGTCGGTCGGCGTTCCCGAGGCGCCGATGGTGCTCGAGGGCCTTCGCCGGCGCGGACTCCGCCTGGCGGTCGTGTCGAACTCGAACGGCACCGTGGCCGACATCCTGCGCGCCGTGGGGCTGGCCGGTCACCTGGACGCCGTCGTCGACTCGGGGATCGTGGGCATCGAGAAGCCGCACCCGAAGATCTTCGAGTACGCGGCGGCGGCGCTCGACGTCAGACCCGACGAGGCCATCCACGTGGGCGATCTCTATTCGGTGGACGTCCTCGGCGCGCGCGCGGCAGGCTGCCACGCGATCCTGCTCGACCCCGCCGGGGCCTGGCGGGACGTGGACTGTCCGACCGCCCCCGACCTCTCCGCGGCCGCCCGCCTCATCGAAGCGCTCTAGTCAGGAGTGTGTCGGAGTAATCCGGCGCCGGCCCCCGAGCGCGCGGTGCATCGAGGAGTGCTTCGAGCGGCGGCTTCGCCGCCGCCATTTTGGGTTCGCGCGCCTCGTCGCGCCCCCCAGCCCCGCGACGTCTTGCGGCGCGCCGTTGGGGGGGCATCGGGGGGGTCTTCCGAGACCCCCCCGAAATGACCTCAGAGGATCACCGCGTGCATGACCCGGCCCTCGAAGAGGAGGGCCGACCCTTGCTGTCCGGCCGCCCGGTACTCGAAGACGCGGCCCGCGCCTGCGTTGGCGTGCAGGGTTCCCTCGATCGTCGC
>DASYQW010000008.1 GCA_036005065.1 Candidatus Methylomirabilota bacterium
ACGTAAGGTCCGTACGCCTGACCGACGACCGGTGTCGGCCCCAGGAGTGACAGGGCGAGTCCCGAGATCACCAGGCTGGCAGCCGACAGCAGCGAGCGGATGACACGGCGCATGGCTCCCTCCCAGGGTTGACGGTTTCTCCCAGGCGCGCGGCCCGGAGCAGGGGATCCAGAGCGATCCCTGCCCCGGGGGACCCGACGGACGGCGCACCCGGCAGCGGGCGGCGGGCCTCTCGCTGTCGGGCGTGGCGTGAGTCTAGGGAGGCGAGATCCGAAAGTCAAGGCGAGAGAGGCCACGCTGGAGGCGGGACGGGCACCCGGGCCACCCGGTGCCTTGGCCGGTGTTGCCGGCCCTGGACGGGTGGATTATCGTTTACGAACCTCCCGAGCAGGAAGCCAGGCATGGTCACCCTTTCGTTGCATACCCCGGCCGACACCGTGTCGGCCCTCTTTCGAGCCGCGCTGGGGCGGGGGCCCGAGAAGCCGTTCCTCGCCATGGAGCAGGGGACTCTCAGCTATGCGCAGGCGGCCGACTGGTCGAGGACGGTCGCCAGCGGGCTGACGGCGCTCGGGGTCGAGCGCGGAGACCGGGTGGCGATCCTGTCGGCCAACCGGCCGGAGATGGTCGTCCTGTGGCTCGCCTGCCTCCGGCTCGGCGCGTGCTTCTGCCCGCTCAACTCCGGCTTCACGGGTGGCCAGCTGGCGAATCTCCTCCGCCGGTTGACGCCGGCCGTGCTGGTCGCGGACCCCGGATCCGCGGCGACGGTCGCGGACGGACTGACCCGGAGCGAGATCGCCATCCCCACGGTCGCCCTCGGTTCGCCGCCGGCCGGCTGGCGCGGCTTTCACGAGCTCGAGCGACACCATGACGATCCCGGCTGGACCGAGGCCCGGCGCGGCGACCTGGCGGCGATCCTCTGCACGTCGGGAACGACGGGACCCTCCAAGGCCGTGGCCCTCTCCCACCGCTGGTTCACCAAGATGTGCGAGACGACGGAGCGGCACTGGAACTTTGCGCAGGGGGACGTCTTCTACTCCCCTTTTCCGCTGTACCACATCGACGCCCTTGCCCTCACCGTCGGCCCAGCCATCTACCACGCCACCACGGCGGCCATCGCCGTGCGCTTCTCGGTGCGCCGGTTCTGGGACGACATCCGGCGCTTCCAGGCCACCGTCTTCGACTTCATGGGGAGCACGCTGACGCTCCTCTGGAAGCGGGAGCCGGCGCCGGACGACCGCGACCACCCGGCGCGCCTCGGCTGGGGCGTCCCCATGCCGGACTTTGCCCCCGCGTTCGAGGACCGGTTCGGCTGCCGGCTCGTCGAGTGCTACGGCTCCACCGACACCGGGCTGCCCGTGTGCGGCCCGGTGGGTCGGCCCCCGCCGCCCGGCGCGTGCGGGCGGGTGGTGGAGGGCTACGAGCTGGCCATCCTCTCGCCCGAGGGGCTTCGCCTGCCCGCCGGGCAATCCGGCGAGATCGCGCTGCGCGGGGACGAGCCCCACACGATGATGGAGGGGTACGTCGGGGACCCGGACGCCACGCTCCGCACCTGGCGGGGGCTCTGGCACCACACGGGCGATCGCGGCCGTCTGGACGAGAGCGGGTACCTCTACTTCGAGGGTCGGCTGACCGACTCGATCCGGCGGCGCGGCGAGAACGTGTCGGCACAGGAGCTGGAGGAGCTGGTCCTGTCCCATCCGGACGTCGTCGAGGCGGCCGCCATCGGGGTGCCGTCCGAGCTGACCGAGGAGGAGATCAAGGTGGCCGCGATCCCGCGGCGCGGCGCCGGGCTCGACGCGCCGGCCCTCGCCCGCTGGCTGGCCGAGCAGCTGCCGCGGTACATGACGGTCCGGTACGTGGAGCTGGTCGAGGACCTGCCGCGGACCGACACGCAGAAGGTGATGAAGACGGCGCTCCGGGGCCAGTGGCGGACGGGGGGGACCTGGGACGCGGAGCAGGCGCGCTATCTGGCCGATGCGTCGGCCGAACAGGAGACACCATGAAGCTCGAGACAGTCCTCTACGACGTGCAGGACGGCATCGCCCGCATCCGGCTGAACCGGCCGCACCGGCTGAACGCGATGGTGCCCCAGTTGATGCGCGACCTGCACCACGCCTTCGTGGCCGCCGGAGGAGACCCGGCGGTGCGAGTGGTCATCCTGTCGGGGGAGGGCCGGGCTTTCTGCGCGGGTGACGACCTGAAGGAGTCCGCCCAGGCGCCGACCGACGTCGGCTCCGTCCGCCGGTTCGTCGACGAGATCCAGCAGGTCACGGTGGACATGAAGTCGATGCCCAAGCCGATCATCGGCGCCATCCACGGCTACGCGGTGGGCGGCGGGTGCGAGCTGGCGCTCGACTGCGATCTCGTGGTGGCGGCCGAAGACGCGAAGTTCGGCTTCGTCGAGACCGGCGTGGGGCTGTTCTCCACCGGCGGCGTGACGCACTTCCTGCCCCGGGCCGTCGGTCTCGCCAAGGCCAAGGAGCTGATCATGATCGGCGAGCTCTTCGACGGTCGCGAGGCCGAGCGCCTCGGGTTGGTGAACCGGGCAGTGCCCCGAGACCAGGTGCTGGCGGTGGCCGAAGCGCTGGCCCGGAAGATCATGGAGAAGGCGCCCATCCCCATCGCGATGACGAAGATCGCTCTCGAGGCGGGCGTCCAGAGCGACCTCGCTACGGCCATGGCCCTGGAGACGGCCTCCACGGTCACCTGCTTCCTCACCGAGGACGCCCGGGAAGGTGCGCGGGCCTTCGTCGAGAAGCGGCCGCCGCGCTACCGCGGGACATGAAGCATCGTCAGCGGTTGTAACGCTTCCGCTTTCTGTGCGATCCTCTTGGTATCGCCGACGCTTGCAGGTCAACCCGACGATCCACGGAAAAGGGACCCATGCGTTACGGCTTCGTGATCGATCAGACCCGCTGCATCGGCTGTCACGCCTGCACCGTCGCCTGCAAGGAGGAGAACCAGGTCCCGCTCGGCATCTTCCGCACCTGGGTCAAGTACGTCGAGAAGGGCGAGTTCCCGAACACGCGGCGTCACTTCGCGGTGCTGCGCTGCAACCACTGTGACGACGCGCCCTGCGTGACCATCTGCCCCACGGTCGCGCTCTATCGGCGCGCCGACGGCATCGTCGACTTCGATCGCGATCGCTGCATCGGATGCAAGTCGTGCATGCAGGCCTGCCCCTACGATGCGCTCTACATCGACCCCGCCACCCACACCGCGGCCAAGTGTCATTTCTGCGCCCACCGCGTGGAGAAGGGGCTCGAGCCGGCGTGCGTCATCGTCTGTCCCGAGCGGGCGATCCTGGCCGGCGACCTCGACGACCCGGCCAGCGAGGTCGCCCGGGTGATCGCGCGGGAGCCGGTGCTGGTCCGGAAGCCGGAGCAGGGGACCCGCCCGAAGCTCTTCTACGTGGGAGCGGACGAAGCCACGCTCACCCCTCAGCTCCAGCGTCCGAGCGGGAGCTTCCTCTGGGGTCAGCGGCCGGAGCCGTTCTCGCTGGTGAGCTTCGCCCGCCCGGATGGGCCGGCGCCGAGGCCCGCGTCGGCGACTCCCAAAGCGATCGAGGGGCTCGGGCGGACCGTCTACGACGTGTCCCACGAGCCGCGTCCCTGGGGCTGGCGCGTGTCGGCCTACCTGTGGACCAAGTCGATCGCGGCGGGCGCCGCGCTCGCCGCCGGCGTGGGGACGCTCTCGGGGTGGCCCCGGGCGGCCGGGCTCGGGTTGCCCATCGTCGCGCTCGCCTTCCTCCTGGTCACCACGCTGCTGCTGGTGGTCGATCTCAAGCGGCCGGATCGCTTCCACTTCATCCTGCTGAAGCCCAACCCGCGCTCCTGGCTGGTCTGGGGCGCGTGGATTCTCCTCGCGTTCGGCGCCGTGACCGGGCTCTGGCTCCTGCTCGTCCTGGCCGGCCGCCCGGGGTGGCTGCCGCCCCTGGCCGTGCCGCTCGTCGGGCTCGCCCTGGCCAGCGCCGGCTACAGCGCCTTCCTCTTCGCCCAGGCCGAGGGCCGCGACTTCTGGCAGAGCCCGCTGGTGCTCCCGCACCTCCTCGTCACCGCCGTCGTCGCCGGCGCGGCGGTGACGCTCCTGGCCCACGGCCCGTCCGCCGGGCGCCGCGGACTCCTGCTGACCGCCCTCGGGGTGAACCTGTTCCTGATCCTCGCCGAGCGCTACACGCCCCACGCCAACCTCGACGCGGCGCTGGCCGCCCGCCTGATCACCGACGGACCGTGGCGCGGCCTCTTCTGGGGCGGCGTGGTGGTCACCGGCACGCTGCTCCCGGCCCTCCTGCTCCTGCCCACCTCCCGGGTGACCGCGGTGGTGGCGGCGCTCCTCGCGCTGGCCGGGCTCGCCCTCTGGGAAGAGGCCTGGGTGAAGGCCGGCCAGGCGGTCCCGCTGAGCTGAGCGCGATGCCCCCGGCACGCGGCCCCGAGCCTCTGAACCCGGCCGCCCAGGGCCTCACCCCGCCGGCCGGCGGTCTCCAGAGCTTCCCGCCGGTCGCCCGCTGGGACGACTGGGAAGAGTACGACCCGGCCGCGTGGCCCCGGAAGGTCGCGCGCCGCTCCCAGCTCGTCCCGACCATCTGCTTCAACTGCGAGGCCGCCTGCGGGCTCCTCGCCTACATCGACCCCGCCACCCTGAAGGTCCAGAAGTTCGAGGGAAACCCCGAGCACCCGGGGAGCCGGGGTCGGAACTGCGCCAAGGGCCCGGCCACCCTGAATCAGGTCGAGGATCCCGAGCGGATCCGGGCCCCGCTCAAGCGGGCCGGGAAGCGGGGCGAAGGCCGGTGGGTCCCGGTGAGCTGGGACGAGGCGCTGGACGACATCGCCGGGCGCGTGCGGCGGGCCCTCGTGGAGGGTCGGCGGAACGAGGTCATGTACCACGTCGGCCGGCCCGGCCACGAGCTCGTCTATCACCAGCGCATCCTCCATGCCTGGGGGATCGACGGGCACAACTCCCACACCAACGTCTGCTCGGCCTCGGCGCGGGCGGGCTACGCGTTCTGGCACGGCCTGGACCGCCCGTCGCCGGACCACGCGCACGCGCGCTTCATCCTCCTGCTCTCCTCGCACCTCGAGTCGGGGCACTACTTCAACCCCCACGCCCAGCGGATCATCGAGGGGAAGACGCGCGGCGCCAAGGTCTGCGCCATCGACACCCGGCTCTCCAACACGGCGTCGATGGCCGATTACTGGCTCTCCCCCTGGCCCGGCACCGAGGCGGCCCTGCTCCTGGCGATGTGCCAGGTGATCATCCAGGAGCGGCTCTACGACCGCGAGTTCCTCCGCCGGTGGGTCAACTGGGCCGAGTACCTCCGCGACGACCATCCCGACCGGCCACCGACCTTCGAGACCTTCGAGGCGCTCCTGCCGGCGCTGTACGCAGAGTACACCCCGGAGTTCGCCGAGCGGGAGTCGGGCGTCCCGGCCGCCACCCTCGTCGAGGTGGCGCGGGAAGTCGGGCGGGCCGGCTCTGCCCTGGCCACCCATGTCTGGCGGAACGCGGCGGCCGGGAACCTCGGCGGCTGGCAGGTCGCGCGCGCGCTCGAGTTCCTGGTCGTGCTGGTGGGCGCGGTGGCCACGCCGGGCGGGACGGCCCCGAGCTTCTGGAACAAGGCCGTGCCCGCGCCGCCCCTGATGCCCTCGCCGGCCAAGGTCTGGAGCGAGCTGCTCTATCCCCGCGAGTACCCGCTGGCCTTCTTCGAGATGAGCTTCCTTCTCCCGCACTTCCTGAAGGAGGGGCGCGGCACGCTCGACGTCTACTTCACGCGGGTCTACAACCCGGTGTGGACGAATCCCGACGGGCTGTCGTGGATCGAGGCCCTGACGGACGAGAGCAAGGTCGGACTCCACGTGTGTCTGACGCCGATCTGGAGCGAGACGGCCTGGTTCGCGGACTACGTGCTCCCCATGGGACACGGCTCCGAGCGCCACGACCTGATGAGCCAGGAGACCCACGCGGCCCGCTGGATCGGCTTCCGCCAGCCCGTCCTGCGCGTCGCCCTGGAAAAGCAGGGCCGACGCTTCCCGACCACGTGGGAGGCGCATCGGGCGGCCGGCGTGGGGGAGATCTGGGAGGAGGACGAGTTCTGGATCGAGCTCAGCTGGCGGATCGACCCGGACGGCCACCTCGGCATCCGCCGGTACTTCGAGGCCCCCTCCCGTCCCGGCGAGAAGCTCACCGTGGACGACTTCTACGGCTGGATCTTCGAGCACTCGGTCCCGGGACTGCCGGAGGCGGCGGCCCGGGAGGCGCTGACGCCGCTCGCCTACATGCGGAAGTACGGCGCGTTCCTGGTCGAGGATGGCGTCTACCGCACGCACGAGAAGACGCTCACCCCGGCCGAGCTCGAGGGGGCCACGGCGGACCCGGTGTCGGGGCTCATCACGAAGGGTGGGGCCCCCATCGGCGTGGACGTGGATGGCCGGCCCATGGTGGGCTTTCCCACGCCGTCGCGGCGGCTCGAGTTCTACTCGAAGACCCTCCGGGAGTGGAAGTGGCCCGAGTACGCGCTGCCGGGATACATCCGGAGCCACGTGCACTGGTCCGAGATCGACCGCGCGAAGGGCGAGTTCCTGCTGCTGCCGACCTTCCGGCTGCCGACCCTCATCCACACGCGCTCGGGCAATGCCAAGTGGCTCTACGAGATCTCCCACTCGAACCCCGTCTGGATGCACCCCCGGGACGCCGAGCGACTGGGCGTCGGGACCGACGACCTGGTGAAGATCCACACGGAGATCGGGTCGTTCGTGGACAAGCTCTGGGTGACCGAGTCGATCCGCCCCGGGGTCGTCGCCTGCTCCCACCACCTCGGGCGCTGGCGCCTCAGCGAAGAGACCGGGGGGGACCGCTGGTCGACGGCGCTCGTCAAGCTCGAGCCCGGGAGCCCCGGCCAGTGGCGGATGCGGACGATCCACGGCATCCGTCCCTTCGCGAGCTCAGATCCGGACTCCGCGCGCATCTTCTGGGAGGACGCCGGCGTTCATCAGAACCTGACCTTCCCGGTCCAGCCGGACCCCGTGAGTGGGCAGCACTGCTGGCACCAGAAGGTCCGGATCGCGCGAGCCGGTGTCGACGATCGCTACGGTGACATCGCGGTGGACACCACCAAGGCGCACCAGGTCTACCGCCGCTGGCTCAACCTCGCGCGCCCGGCGCCGGGCCCCGGGAACCTCCGCCGCCCGCTGTGGCTGCCCCGGGCCTACAAGCCCGACCCGTCGGCCTACCGCCTGGAGCCGTGAAGGAAGCGAGCTCTGCGCGGCGTCCTTGCCCGCCATCCATGTTTTATGTTTAACTTCTGGGTAACAGGGAGTCCCCCGCATAAAATTTGTCAGCCTGCGCGAGCTGAGGCTTCAGACCCCGAGCGTGCTGCGGAGAGTCGCCAAGGGTGAGAAAGTGATCATCACCAACCGCGGCAAGCCCCAGGCGGCTCTCCTGAAGCCCACCGAGGACGAGATCGAGGACATCGTTCTGACCCATCCTTCGCTCCTTCACGAGATCGCCGCCGCTCGACGCGAGTATGATGCAAAGGGGGGTGTGCCGCTCTGGCAGAGAACGCTTTAGCGACCCCCCACGGTCGCCGGTTGGAGGACTGATGTCGACCAAGACCATCCGCGTCGAGACCGTGGCCCAGGCCTACCTCGAGCTCCTCCGGGAGCGGGGGATCGACTGTTTCTTCGGGAACGCCGGCACCGACTTCGCCTCGATCGTCGACGG
The DNA here is from genome assembly GCA_036005065.1 of Candidatus Methylomirabilota bacterium. Classification (NCBI taxonomy): domain Bacteria; phylum Methylomirabilota (SeqCode); species Candidatus Methylomirabilota bacterium. The sequence continues at coordinate 7,717 of DASYQW010000008.1, forward strand.
CTTCGCCAAGTTCGCCGCCGAAGGGAAGCCCGCGCCGCGCCCGATCCTGGTGCCGCACGAGTTCGTGGCAGTGTCGATGGCCCACGGGTACTACGCGGTGACGGGGCGCCCTCAGGTGGTGATGGTCCACGTCACCGTCGGCACCGCCAACGCCGCCGGCGCCGTCATCAACGCCGCCCGGACCCAGACGCCCGTCCTCTTCACCGCGGGCCGGACCCCGATCACCGAGGACGGGGGCCTCCGGGGCGCGCGCGACACCCACATCCACTGGGCCCAGGAGGCCTTCGATCAAGGCGGCATGCTGCGGGAGTACGTGAAGTGGGACTACGAGCTCCGCCACGCCTCGCAGCTCGAGGCGGTGGTGGACCGGGCGCTCGAGCTCATGCTGGCGGAGCCGCGGGGCCCGGTCTACCTGACGCTCCCGCGGGAGGTGCTCGCCCAGCCTCTCGGTGAGCTCACCGTCACGTCGCCCTCGCGGCGCCAGGTCGGAAGCCGCCGCTTCCCCGATCCCGCGCGCCTCGACGAGGCGGCCGAGCTCCTGGCTGCGGCCCGGGCGCCTCTCATCGTCACCGCCGAAGTCGGGCGGGCGCCGGCCGCCGTCCAGGGCCTGGTCGCCCTCGCCGAGGCGGGGGCCATCGCCGTGCTCGAGGCGAGCCCGGTCTACATGAACTTCCCGGCGGATCACCCCTGCCACCTCGGGTACGTCTTCGGCAGCCAGGCGCACCCGGCCGTCGCCGAGGCGGACACCATCCTCGTCGTGGACTGCGACGTGCCGTGGTTTCCCTCACAGGTGAAGCTGCGGGACGACGCGCGGGTCATCCACCTGGCCGTCGATCCGTTCTTCGGCCGCTACCCGATGCGCTCGTATCCCTGCGACGTCCCCGTCGCGGCCGACCCCGCCGTGGCCCTTCCGCTGCTCGCGGAGGCCGTGCGGCGCCGCGCGCGGGCCGCGGAGGTCGAGGCCCGGCTCGAGCGGCTGCGGGCGGCGCACCGGGCGACGCGCTCGGCCTGGGCCGCCTCCGCCGAGGCCGAGCGCGCGCAGACGCCGATCGGCTTCCAGTGGGCGGCCCGGTGTCTGGGTGAAGTGCTCGGCCCCGACACGATCGTGGTCAACGAGTACCCGCTCGACCTCCGCCACGCCCCGCCTCCGGCGCCGGGCGCGTACTTCGGCTCGCCGCACGCCGGCGGGCTCGGCTGGGGCCTCGGGGCCGCGCTGGGAGCAAAGCTGGCCGCGCCGGACAAGACGGTGATCGCGACGCTCGGCGACGGCTCCTACATCTTCGGGGCGCCGACCGCCGGCCACTACGCGGCGCGCCTCCACGACCTGCCGATCCTGACCGTCGTCTTCAACAACGAGTCGTGGGAAGCGGTCAAGCGGGCGACCCTCATGGTCCACCCGGACGGCTGGGCCGCGACGACGAACGCCTTCCCGCTCTCGGAGCTGGCGCCGTCGCCCCGCTACGAGGAGATCGTCCGCGCGTTCGACGGCTACGGGGAGCGGGTCGAGACACCCGACGCGCTGCCGGCCGCGCTCCGGCGCGCGCTGGAGGCGGTCCGCCGCGACCGCCGGCAGGCCGTGCTCAACATCGTCTGCCGGCGATAGCTCCAGCCCGTCCGAGGGAACCTAGAACCTAGGAAGTGTTAGCGACGTTTCTCGGTCCCCTCCGCGCGGCCCGTCTCCGCGGCCAGCCCGAGGGCGACGAGCACCGGCCGCACGGCGTGGGGCTCCGTCACCGCGCCCAGGATCCGGCGCGCGCCCCCGCAGCGGTCACACACCAGCACCTGGATCGCGAAGACCCGGCGGAGCACGCGCGCCCAGGTCTACCTCGGCGATCGCGCGCCCGCGGCCACGCCCGAGTCGTCAGGGGTCGTGTCGGCACGGGTTGGCCGCACCACGCTCGCCGAGCGCCATTCGGCACGCGGGGCGAGGAGGCCGTGGTACGCGAGCCACGGCCGGCGTGGCGGGGGGACCAAGGCCGCGAGCCGCTCCGGCAACTCCTGCGGCTCCAACAGGAGCGCCGTGGAGCCGTCGTGCCAGGGGCGTCTGAAGTGGTAGAGCAGCTGCCCGCCGGTGCTGTCCGCCAACCGCTCGAGCGCCAGCGGCGGGCGCACCAGGGAGCGGACCAGGTGTTCGAGCCGATCCCGGCACCGCGCCGGCACGGCCACGTCCGCGTGCAGGCTGAACCCCTCGAGCCGGGCGGAGCGCCGCCCGGTCGCCGTCGCGGCGGCCGCCGACCGGAGGCGACGCACCAGGTCGCTGGTGGGTGTAAACCCCGCCGTAGTGAATATCATGGGGCGTCATCAGGCCAAGGGCGCCGTGACGATGCTCGAAGTTGTACCAAGGGAAGAACCGCTGGCCGAACGTCTCGGCATCCTCGTAGGATCCGAACCGCGCCGGGAAGTCCGGCCGGTACCGGAGACGGGAGCGGGGGGACCGGGCCGGGGAACGGCACCGAGAAATGTGGCTAGCACTTCCTACCTTCCGTCGAGAGCGTCGCGGTCCCGGTGGTTCCCTCCCTCACCCCTTCAGGCCGCTGACCCGGACCCCCTCGACGATCCGCCGGTTGGCCACCAGGAAGACGATCAGCAGCGGCAGGGCCGACAGCGTCGCCCCGGCCATGATCGGCCCGTACGACTCGGAGGCGTAGGCGCCGCGGAGGAACGACAGGGCGACCGGGAGCGGGAACATCTCGGCCTTGTTGACGGCGATGAGGGGCCAGAGGAAGTCGTTCCACGCGGACCGGAAGGCGAAGATCGCGAGCGCCGCCAGCACGGGCTGGGAGAGCGGCAGCACGATGCGCGAGAAGATCCGCCAGCTGTCGGCCCCGTCGATCCGCGCCGCGTCCTCGAGCTCCCCGGGGATCGTCAGGAAGAACTGGCGGAGCAGGAAGACCCCGAAGGCGAAGGTCACCGCCGCCTCGGGGACGATCAGCCCCTGGTAGGTCGACAGCCACCCGAGCCGCTGCGTCAGCACGTACTGGGGCACGAGGACCACCGCGTTGGGGATCATCAGGCTGCCCACCAGGACGACGAAGACCAGGTCACGCCCTGGGAATCGCATGCGCGCCAGCGGGTAGGCCGCCATGGCGCTGGTCAGGAGGACCAGGGCGACCGTCCCGAGGGAGATGATGACGCTGTTCAGGAACGCGCGCCCGATCCGCGCCGTTCGAGACGACGAGAAGAGGACCTCCCCGTAGTGCTCGAGCGTGGCCGGCCACGGCACCCACTCGGGTGGCACCCTCACGATGTTCTCGGTCAGCTTGAGCGACGTCACCGCCATCCAGACCGCGGGCAGGAGCCACAGCCCCGCCAGGACGACCAGCGCCGCCGTCAGGCCGAGCCGGCGCCAGCGGACTGCGCCGACCCGGGAGCGGGACACGACGGCCGGGAGCGGCCCGGGGCTCACGGCCTCAGTACTCCGTGTGGCCCCGGAGGAGCCGGAACTGGAGCGCCGAGAAGCCGAGGATGATGGCGAAGAGCACCCAGGCCATCGCCGACGCGGACCCGAAGTGGAAGAAGTTCTTGAAGGCCGTCTCGTAGAGGTGCTGGACGACCGTGCGCGTCGCGTCGCCCGGCCCGCCGTCGGTGAGGATGTAGACCTGTCCGAAGATCTGGAACGACCCGATCACGTGGGTCACCAGGACGAAGAGGAGCACGGGCCGGAGGAGCGGCAGCGTGATCGCCCAGAAGCGCCGCCACCCGCTGGCGCCGTCGATCGCCGCCGCCTCGTAGAGCTCGCGCGGGATGTCCTGGAGCCCGGCCAGGTAGATCACCAGGTAGTAGCCCGTGACCCACCAGACCGTCGTCAGGATGATCGCCCACATCGCGGTCGCGGGGTCACCGAGCCAGGGCCGCACGGGCACGCCGGCCGCCTTCAGGTAGTAGTTGAACGGGCCCACCACCGGGTCGAGGAGCCAGAGCCACGTGAGGCCCACCGTCACCACGGAGAGCGTGAACGGGAAGAAGAACGCGCTCCGCAGG
>DASYQW010000009.1 GCA_036005065.1 Candidatus Methylomirabilota bacterium
GCCCAGCCGTGCAGCGGCTGGAGGGCGATCGTCTTCAGGATCAGGAGGTCGACGGTGCCCTGCACGAGGTCGGTCGGCTTGCCCATGCGGTCCTCCCCTTGACTATCGACAAGAGTACGACGGGCTCTTGTCGACGGTCAAGGGGAGAGCGGAGACCGCCGGGGTTCGGGCTACTTCGGCTGCGGCACGATCCGGATGTAGGGCTTGGGCGCCTTCCAGCCGCCCGGGTACTTCTGCTTGGCCTCGTCGTCCGAGACCGAGCCGGCGATGATCACGTCCTCGCCGGCCTTCCAGTTCACCGGGGTGGCCACCTTGTGCTTGGCGGTGAGCTGTATGGAGTCGAGCACCCGCAGCACCTCGTCGAAGTTGCGCCCGGTGGTCATCGGGTAGGTGAGCGAGAGCTTGATCTTCTTGTCGGGGCCGACCACGAAGACCGAGCGGATGGTCGCGTTGTCGGCGGCCGTGCGCTTCCCGCCGGTCGCGTTGGGGTGGATCATGTCGTAGAGCTTCGCCACCTGCAGGTCGGCATCGCCGATGATGGGGTAGTTCGGCGCCGCGCCCTGGGTCTCCTCGATGTCCTTGGCCCACCGTTTGTGATCGTCCACGGGATCGATGCTCAGGCCGATCACCTTGGTGTTGCGCTTCTTGAACTCCGGCGCCAGCTTGGCCATGTAGCCGAGCTCGGTCGTGCACACCGGGGTGAAGTCCTTGGGGTGCGAGAAAAGCACGGCCCAGCTGTCTCCGATCCACTGGTGGAAGTCGATCTTCCCCTCGGTGGTCTCGGCCGTGAAGTTCGGGGCCTCGTCGCCTATACGCAATGCCATCAGGTCCTCCTCGAATGCATTATGGGACGGGGATTCTAGCTCTCCGGTTCCCTGAATGGGTACGCACGGCCGCTAAAATCAACCTGGGACGGCGTTTCGATGTTCGAACGCTACACGGAGCAGGCCCGCCGGGTGGTCTTCTTCGCCCGATACGAGGCCTCGGTCCTCGGGAGTCCCTGGATCGACACCGAGCATCTGCTGCTCGGCCTCCTGCGGGAAGCCGGGGGGGTCGCCAACCGGATCCTTCAGCGAAGGGAAGTGACCCATCAGCTCGTCCAGAAGGAAATCGAAGCCCGCCAGCCGCCCGGTCAGCCGGTCTCCACGGCGGTCGACATCCCGCTCACGCCGGCGGCCCAGCGCGTGCTCCAGCTCGCCGCCGAGGAGGCAGAACGGCTGAAGCTGGGCTACATCGGCACGGACCAGCTCTTCCTGGGCTTGATGCGGGAACAGGGGTCGCTGGCGGCGGACATCCTCGCGGAGAAGGGACTCCGGGTCGAGGAGGTCCGGGAGGAGATGCGCGTGCACTCCGCGGCTCGAGCCGATCCCGATCCCTCGCGGAACGCTTTCGACCGGCTCCTGGCATTCGTGGGAGACCTCGAGGATCGGCGCGCGGTGTATCAGGTCTCCTCGGTGCGGCGGGCGGCGCTGCGGGTGGACGTGGCCACTCCCGAGGGCTGGTGGGTGGTCACGTTCCTCCCGGACGCGCGGGTCGGGGTCGAGTCGCCCTCGCGACCGGGAGAGGTCGAAGGGCCAGCCGCGCTGGACCGCCTCCTCGAGCGGCTCGGCCCGCCGCGCCGCACCGGCGGCTGACCGCGGGGAGCCGACCTCACGATCGGGGCAGCGTCATGTTCCGTCATCGGCCGCGTTGTTACTGGTGAAGCCGGCCAGAATTGAGCCATG
>DASYQW010000010.1 GCA_036005065.1 Candidatus Methylomirabilota bacterium
GGCTGGTCGCGGTGAGATCTCCGCGTCAGCGCGGTCCGGGCCGGAAGACACGCGTTCCGGACACTGACCGGGCACGCGAGCGGGATGCGCCGGGGCCTTCTTCGCCGGATTCTTCGGAGATCCTGGATTGGCGACTCGTGGGGCGAGGCATCGGAGCCGCGATGAAGGCGGCGTCCACCACTTCCCCCCGAGCGCCACGGCTCGGCGAATATCTCAGGATGAGCCGCGCCACCACGACCGTCGGACGGATCCACAAGATCGCCTGAAGACCCCCCACGCACTGCCGCCGCCGGACGCCGACGATCATCGGCTGGTTCGCCCGGACCCCCTTGCGCGGGCTGCGCCGAGATGGCTAAGGTGGAGTCAGGCCCCGTGGCGCCCAACCCGCGTGCGACCGGGAGAACCCGATGAGCGGGCCATGACCGCCCTCGTCGCCCTCCACGATGTAAACACGCGTGGTGAATGCATCCACCCCCTGCGTCGTCTACCAGACAGACAGACGGGGATGCGCTCGCGGGCGCCGACGTCTCGATGAGCCCGAGCAGCCTACCTACACCGCCGAGAGAGGAGTCGATCCCATGCGGGCGAGGATGGTGATCGCCACCGCGCTGCTGCTGTCGGGGCTCGCCGGGGGTGTGATCCCGGGCATGGCCGCCGACGCCTCCGCCGAGGACATCGGACGGACGCCACCACGCCTGGCCTACGTGGACGGGCGGGTGTCCTTCTGGCGTCCGGGCGCGGAGGACTGGACCGCCGCCCAGGTCAACACGCCGCTCGCCACCGGCGACGAGCTCTACACCGCCTCGCCCGGCACCCTGGAGATCCAGATCGGCAGCCGCGCCTACGCGCGCGCGTCGGCCGAGACAGGGCTCGGGCTGGCGGGCCTCGAGCCCGACTATCTCCAGCTGAAAGTCACCACCGGTCACGTCGCCCTCGACATTCGCCGCCTCGACCCCGGACAGTCGATCGAGGTCGACACGCCTTACGCGGCGTTCACGGTCGAGCATCCGGGCTACTACCGCGTGGACGTCGTGGGGGAGCGCACGTCGTTCATCACGCGGCGCGGCGGCCGCGCCACCGTCACGCTGGCCAACGGGTCGACGTCGGCGATCGCGCCGAGCGAGGAGGTCGTCCTCGAGGGCACGGCGGCCGCGACGGTCGCGACCTATGTCGCGCCGGAGGTCGACGACTGGGACCGGTGGAACTACGCGCGAGGCGACGCCCTGAGCGACGCCGTCAGCGCGCGGTACGTCTCGCCCGGCGTCTACGGCGCCGACGAGCTCGACCACCATGGGAGCTGGCGCGTCGTGGAGCGATACGGGTCGGTGTGGATCCCCGAGGGGGTGCCAGGAGGCTGGGTGCCCTACAGCACCGGCACCTGGGTGTGGGATCCGCTCTACGGCTGGACGTGGGTCGACACCGCGCCGTGGGGATGGGCCCCGTACCACTATGGCCGCTGGGTCTTCGTCGATGGCGTCTGGGCGTGGGCGCCAGGACCGGTGGTGGCCCGGCCGGTGTATGCCCCCGCGCTGGTGGCGTTCTTCGGCGGCGCCGAGCCCGTCGGTCCAGCCGTCGGCTGGGTTGCGCTCTGCTGGGGCGAGCCGGTGATCCCCTGGTGGGGGCCGGCCGGCTTCGTGGGGGCGCCGTGGTGGGGAGGCTGGGGCGGACCGCGCATCGTCAACAACGTGGTCGTGCACCGCACGACGATCATCAACGTCACGAACATCACCGTGTACCGCAACGCCTCGGTCCACCACGCGATGGTCGTGGTCCCGCGCCACCGCTTCGGGCGCGCGGCGGTCCCCCAGGTGCGCCTGGCCCAGGTAGACCCGCGGCGCCTGGCCCCCGTCCACGGGTCGATCGGAGTTCAGCCGGTCCGCACCAGCCTGACCCCGGACACGGCCCGCGGCATCACGCCGCCCGCCGCCGCCCGGCGCTCCATCGTCGCGACACGCGCGCCGGCCGATCCGTCACGCTGGCTCACCCCGCACGGACTCGAGCCGCCGCCCGCGGCCGAGGGCATGCGACCACGCCTCGTCAAGCCACCGGCGCGTGAGCCGGCCGCGCTGGTTGCGCCGCGGCCGCCGTTCGGGGCGAGCGCCATCGAGCGGCCGCGCCCGCCGGTGCCGCCTCGCTTCGGGATGCCGCCGGCCGGACAGCCCGCGCCCGCGCCGCCGGCACACATCGGACCGCCCTCACCCGAGGGGGGACCGCCGCACGGGCGCGTCACGCTTCCCGCACAGCCGGCGATACCGGCCGCCCCCGCGCGTCCGCTTCCAGCGCCGGGCGCGCCACCGCGAGTGGAGGGCGTGCCCGCGCCGCCGCGCGGCGATCCACGCGCGGGGGGAGCGCCCGCGGGTCTCCCCGGGGTCCGAGGAACGCCACCCACGGCTCGCGAGGCGCCGCCGGCGGCTCGGGAAGCGCCGTACGGCCCGCCGGTCGGACTGCCCGGCGAGCCGGCCAACCGACTCTTCCCCGGACGCGCCGAGACCGGGGCATCCGAGCCGAGGGGCGCCCAGCGCATGCCGCCACAGCCGCCGGCACCGCCGGCGCAGGGGGGCTTCGGGACCCCGATGCCGGCCCGCTGAGCGCGGGCCGGCGGGGGCGGCGACGGCCGATCCATCGAGCCTCACCCGGCAGGCGCCCAGTAGAGCGACTCCCCATCACCTGGCCAGTCGTGTTCACAGGCGCCGTCGCGCGCGAACGATCCGCCACCCGAGCAGCGCCACGGTGCCGAGGATCGCCACCCCAAGCACCACGTGCTCAACACGACCGATGACCAGGCGAACGCGCTCGACGTAGTCGCCGAGGCCGTAGCCCACCGCATAGCCCACTCCCACCGCGGCCGGCACGTACACGAGGGCCCCGAGCAGGTTCGCCGCCACGAACAGGGGCGGCGGCATTCCGAGCATCCCGGCGAGCGGGCCCGCCATGAAGCGGAGCCCCGGCAGAAAGCGCGCGACGAACACGCCCAGTGGCCCGTATCGGGCCATGAAGCGCCGCATGGCCGCCAGCCGCTCCGGCGACTCGCCGACGATCCATCGGCCGTAGCGCTCAATCCGGCTGGCCCCGTAACGCCGACCGATCCAGTAGCCCAGGTTGTCACCCACGACGGCGCTCACCACGCCGACCGCCAGCACGAGGGAGATCCGCAGCTCCGCCCTCCAGACCAGGTAGCCGGCCAAGACGAGGATCGTCTCCTCCGGGACGGGAACACCGACGTTGCCGAGGACCACGATCAGAAAGATCGCTCCGTATCCCCAGTGGGCGACCAGCTCGGTGACGTCAGGCACGCGTGGCAGCCGGACGCGGTTCGCTCGGGAGGGTCGCTCGAAAACGCGCCGGCCACGTCACTG
>DASYQW010000011.1 GCA_036005065.1 Candidatus Methylomirabilota bacterium
CCCAGGCGCTGGCGGCGCTTCGAAATCGGGGTATCGGCCTGGCCGCCAACGCGCTCGGCCAATCCGCGGACCATGTGCGCGATTTCTTCGGCATGCTGCGGGCGGAACTCGCGTTCTACGTCGGTTGCGTCAATCTGCACGAAGAGCTTGTGCAAAAGGGAGAACCCACGTGCATCCCGTTGCCGGCGGCTGGCGATGAGCGGCGATTATCGTTTCGCGGGCTATACGACGTTGGTCTCACATTGAGCGTCGACCGACGAGTAGTCGGCAACGAGGCGAATGCTGACAGGAAGAACCTTCTGATCATCACCGGTCCGAACACGGGGGGCAAATCGACGTTCCTTCGGAGCGTCGGCTTGGCCCAACTGATGATGCAGTGTGGGATGTTCGTGCCTGCAGAGTCCTTCCGGGCGAGCCTCTGCGACGGTCTATTCACGCATTACAAGCGAGAAGAAGATGTCAGCATGGAAAGCGGAAAGTTCGACGAGGAGCTCAGGCGCATGAGCGAAATCGTCGACCTCATCGCATCGCATTCCATGATTCTGTTCAATGAATCGTTCGCGGCGACCAACGAGCGGGAGGGTTCGGAGATCGCGCGGCAGATCATATCGGCTCTATTGGAAAAGGGCGTGAGGACCCTTTATGTGACGCATATGTATGAGTTGGCGCATGGCTTCTATGAGAGGAGTATGGAAAACGTCCTGTTTCTGCGAGCCGGACGCCAAGCCGATGGAGCCCGAACATTCAAATTGATTGAGGGAGAACCATTACCCACGAGCTTTGGGGAAGACCTGTACAACAACATCTTCACCGCGGAGATCGCTCATCGCGTGACCAGCGATCCGAAGGCACGGGCGACCCGCGGAAGAGATGCGATGCCGGGACCTCCTCCCGCTGGACGAGGAAGATAATTCCGGTGACGTATTGCGTGGCCATCGTCCAGACAGCAAGACGCCGCCGAGGCGGGCGGCAAGTCGCGGTGCGCGGCCAGCGCCGCAGAGAACCATGTTACGGCTCAGCTCCGCGAGCCTGGCCGCCGTCACGGCGGGGTTGCTCCGTCGGTACGGTCGCCCGGGGTTCTTCCTACCGGCGCCCGGTGGCTGGCTGCCGGGTGCGCCGTTCAAGGGATTCCTTCCCTCAAATTTGCCCGCATGACTCGCGAATGATTGGCTTGACACGGGCAGCGGGCTGGGACCACAATTCCATCGGGTGATGGGGTTCGCCTCCTAACCGCTGCCCCACGGGCGGCTAATGACCCCTACCGAAAAGCTCGGTAGGGGTTTCGTGTCTCAAGGCTCCTGCTGAGGGAGCCCTTTCCTGTTCGAAGTGCAAGGCGCATGGTCGCTTCCGGACCCGGTCAGTCGAGGGCCCGGGTCACCATCAGTGAGGAGGTCCGGCAGAGCGTCGCCGGTTGGCGTCGTGCTCCATCCTGACGCAGCACCAGGTGAAGCGGCTGGTGGTCGTGGACGGGGCCGGCCGCCCGCGCGGGCTGGTCGACCGGCGCGACGTTCTCCGCTCGCTCGCCGCCGAGCCCGCCGCCGGGAGTGGGAATTGAGCGGCCGGTGAGTCCGATCGGGCGGCCGCATGGCAGTCTCCGAGGATGGACGCCGGTCGTCGCGTCGGGGGGCGCGGCGCTGGGCGGGCTCGCCTTCGCGCTGGCGGCCCTCGAGGGGTCCCGGAGCGGGGCGGCTGGGGGACCGGCGGCGCGGCTCGTCCTCGGCCTGCCGGAGTGGCTGACGACACTGGTCCTCGCGCTGCTCTCGGTGGCCATTCTGGTGTTTCTCGCGCTGCTCCTACCCCGCCGGGTCCGGTGGAGGCGGAAAGGGGACGAGGAGTTCCAGCTCTACTACGAGCCTCCGAGGGTGTCGCCATGGCTCCTGCTGCTCCTCGGCGTGCCGGCCCTGACGCCCGTGGGAGCCCTGGTGGCGCTCTGGTGGGTGGACTGGGCGCCATTCAGGGAAGGGGTCGCCGGACTGGTTCTCGGGGCTCCCTCCGCCCCGCCGGGCGAGCCGGCCCCCGCTCGGCCGGATTCGCTCCCACCGATCGCGTCACTCCCGGCGTTCAGCGGCGCCGTCGCGGCGCTGGCCGTCCTCGCCGGACTCGTGAGCCTCGGCCTCGTGCTGTGGATCCTTCTCGACGATCGGCTGGCCCGGTGGTGGGCCAGGCCTGCGGCGGCCGGTCGCCCCGAGCCTCTGCTCGAGGCGGTGGAGGCGAGCCTGGACGACCTTCGGCGAGAGCCCGATGCGCGACGGGCCATCATCCTGTGCTATCGGCGCTTCGAGCAGTGGCTCGCCCGATCCGGATTCCCCCGGGCCCCCTGGGAGACCCCGACCGAATTCATGCGGATCGCGCTCAGTCGGCTGCCGCTGCCGCTGGGGGCGGTGTGCACCGTGACGCGGCTCTTCGAGCTCTCGCGGTTCAGCCACCACCCGGTCGGACCCTCCGAGCGCGACGACGCGGTCGGGTCGCTGACCGAGATCAAAGCGGCCCTGGAAAGGGCCGAGTCCCGTGCCCCCGCCGCCTGAGCGTCGCTGGCCCGGGATTCTCGCAGGGTACACGGTCTTGGTGGGCCTCCTGGCGCTGGCCGCGACCCCTCTCTACCTCGCCGTCGAGCCGAGCGCCAAGCCGGTGGTGGTCCGGCTGGCCGTCGCCGCGGTCCTGGGCGTCGCGCTGATCCACCTGCGAGGAGAAGTGCGGGCGCAGATCGCCGCCCAGCCCCCCTCGGCCTTCGAGCGGGCCCTGGCCCGGGTGCCCGTGGAGTCACACCTGGCCCCGATCTTCGTGACGCTCCGGGAGGAGATCCGGATCAGCATGAGGAGCCACGGGTACTTCGCGCAGGTCCTGTGGCCGCGGCTCCTCGACCTCGCGGCCCGGCGACCCGGCGGCCCGCCCGCGACCTGCCCGGCCCGGCCCGGCGGGCGGCGGCTCCTCCGGCGGGGCCCGCCGCTCGCCACCCTTCGAGCCCTGATCGCCGGGATCGAGGAGCGGACATGAAGATCGACGCGCTGGCCGGCCGGAGCCGGGACGTCCTGGCCACGCTCGCGCAGGTCATCGTCGGGAAAGAGGACGTGCTGGAGCGGATCCTCGCCGCGATCCTCGCCAACGGGCACATCCTGATCGAGGACTACCCGGGTCTGGCCAAGACGCTCATCGCCCAGCTCTTCGCCCAGACCCTGGACCTCGACTTCAAGCGCATCCAGTTCACGCCCGACCTGCTCCCGAGCGACATCACGGGCAGCTTCCTCTACGATCAGCGGCAGGGGCGTTTCGAGTTCCGCCGGGGCCCCGTCTTCACCCACCTGCTCCTCGCCGACGAGATCAACCGGGCGACGCCCAAGACCCAGGCGGCGCTCCTCGAGGCGATGCAGGAGGCGCAGGTCACCGTCGAAGGCGACCGGTTCCCGCTCGATCCCCCGTTCCTGGTGATCGCCACCCAGAACCCGATCGAGCTGGAAGGCACCTATCCGCTCCCCGAGGCCCAGCTCGACCGCTTCCTCATGCGCCTGGGGATCGGGTATCCGAATCCCGAGCAAGAGCGGGAGATCCTGGCCCGGCGCCGGCAGCGGCGGGAGGACGCCGCGCGCGTGCCCACCATCATCTCCCGGACGGAGCTGCTGGCCATGCAGGCCGCGCTCGAGGACGTGTTCGTGAGCGAGGCGATCGAGCGGTACATCGTGGACCTGGTCCGCGCGACGCGCGCCGACGGCCGTGTGGCGCTCGGAGCCTCGCCCCGAGGGGCACTCGCCCTGCTGAAGCTCGCGCGGGCGCAGGCGGCCCTCCGCAGTCGCGACTTCGTGACGCCCGACGACGTCAAGGAGATGGCCGTTCCGGGCCTGGCTCACCGGCTGATCCTCCGGCCCGAGCTCTGGGTCTCCAGGGTGTCCAGCGTTCAGGTGGTGAGCGATCTCCTCGGCCAGGTCCCGACCCCCAAGGCCGACCCCTCGTGACCGCCCGGCGCACTGGGCTCACGGTCTCTGCCCTGAGCCTGGTCGCGCTCGCGCTCTTCCTCGCGGTCCTCGCGGGCCGGGCGGAGCTGCTCCTGGTCGCCCTGCCGCTGCTGCTCAAGCTCGTCGCCGGCGCGCGCGACCCGACGCCGCCGGCCTACGACCTGGACTACGAGGTGTCGGCCGAGCGGGTGTTCGAGGGCGATCGACTGGTCGTGACGGTGACGCTGACCGCGCGCTCGCCGGTCCCCCTCCTCGAGCTGGCGGAGCCGTTGCCCTCGTCCGTGGAGGTGGTGTCGGGCCTCAACCGAGCGGTCCTGGCGCTCGAGGCGGGCCAGCGCGGTCGATGGACCTACGAGGTTCGCTGCCGGGAGCGCGGCCACTTCAGCCTGGGTACCGTGCACGCCCGGATCTGGGAGCGATCGGGGCTCCGGGTGCTGGAGGGCCGCCACCTCGATCCGAAGCCCGTCAGGGTGTACCCGCGGGTGGTCCCGCTCCGCCGGGTGCCTCGCCCGCTCCGCACCCAGACCTCGGTCGGGAACTACGTCTCCCCGACCTTCGGCGCGGGACTCGAGCCCGGGGACATCCGGCCGTTCGCCCCCGGCGATCGGGTCAAGCACGTGAACTGGCGCGCCTCCCTCCGGCTCGGCGCGCTCTACGTCACCCAGTATCAGCAGGAGCGGAACGCCGACGTCGTGCTGATGCTCGATACGCTGAGCCAGGTGGGCCTTGCCCCCGAGACCAGCCTCGACGGCTGCGTGCGGGCGGCGGCCTCGCTGGCGCGGGCGTACCTCGCCCGGAAGGACCGGGTCGGCTTCATCGAGTACGGCGGGGTGATCCGCTGGGTCAGGCCGGGCTCCGGCCCGGCCCAGCTCGAGCGGCTGCTGGATGGGCTGGTGGCCGCCCAGCCGCTCTTCACCTACATCCGGAAGGACCTGAGCCTGGTTCCCCCTCGGGTGCTCCCGCCCCAGGCCCTGGTCATCGCCCTGAGCCCGCTGCTCGACCCGCGCTTCCTCGACGCCGTGGGGGACCTCGCCGCCCGGGGCTTCGACCTCGTGGTGCTGTCGGTTTCCCCCATCGACCTCACGCGGGCCGCGCTCGCGCCGACGCCACTGACGGACCTGACCTGTCGGCTCTGGGCCCTGGAGCGGCGCGCCCAGCTTGCCGAGCTGCGTCGGCGCGGGCTCGTCGTCCTCGAGTGGGCGCCGGATGCGCCGGTCGAGCTGGCGCTCGCCTCGCTCGGGGGACACCGCCGGCGCATGGTGGTGGCCGGCTAATGCGTCCGCTCGCGACCCTTCTCGGTCTGGCCCTCGTCGGGCTGCCGATCCTGGCCGCCCCGATAGGGGCCGTCGCCGCGCTGGGGGCGGCGGCCGGCGTCCTGTGCGCGGGCGGGATCGTTGGCCGGTCCCCCCGAATGGTGACAGCGGGCGCCGGTCTCGGGGTGATCCAGTACACGCTCGCCCTGTGGCTCCGATCCGCGCCGCCCGATTTCCTCACCGCGCTGGCGCTCGGCATCGTCCTGTCCCTGCTCCTCGACGTGAGCGACTTAGCCGCCCGCTTCCGCGGAGCGGCCCTGGATGCCGCCGTGGTCCGGGGGCAGGTGCGTCACTGGATCGGATCGGCGGCCCTCGCCGCCGCCGCCGGGCTGGCCCTCGTTGTCGCGGTCGGGCGGGTCACGGTCGCTCTCCCGAGCTGGGCCTATCCCGCGGCTGCCGGGATCGGAGTGCTGGTCGCTTTCGCCGGCGCGATGTGGGCGGTGATCCGCGCGACCGCTTCACCCTGACCGCCGGAGGCTTCCCGTGAGACGCAAGCTGACAATCCGGACGCTGCGAGCGCGCGAGATCCTGGATTCTCGCGGCTGTCCGACCATCGAGGCCGAGCCGCTTCTGCCGGTGCCGATGCTGAACGTCGTGAACGGCGGCCGTCACGCGGCCGGCGGCCTCGACTTCCAGGAGCTGATGATCGTCCCCATCGGCGCGGGCACCTTCGCCGAGGCCTTGCGGGCGGCCGCCGAAAGCTACTGGGGGCTGCGCGAGGTCCTCGCCGAGCGGGGCCTGTCGACCGCCGTCGGGGACGAGGGCGGGTTCTCGCCCGCGCTCCGCTCCGTGGAAGACGCGCTGGAGTGCATCATTCGAGGGATCGAGCGGGCCGGCTACCGACCCGGCGTGGAGGTGGCGCTGGCGCTGGACCCGGCGGCCAGCGAGTTCCACCGGGACCGGGCGTACGTGCTGGCGCGCGCCGGCGGCGGCGCCTGTCGGCCCGGGACATGGTGGAGTGGTACCGGCGGCTGGTCCAGGCGTACCCCATCGTCAGCATCGAAGACGGCCTCGGCGAGGCGGACGCGGAAGGCTGGACGCGGCTGACCGAGGCGCTCGGCCAGCAGGTCCTGCTGGTGGGCGACGATGTGTTCGTCACGAATCCCGAGCTGATTCGGGACGGGATCGCCCGGGGGATCGCCAACGCCGTCCTGATCAAGCTGAACCAGATCGGTACGGTGAGCGAGACGCTGGAGGCGATCCGGGCGGCGCGCGCCGGCGGGTATCGCATCGTCGTCTCGCATCGCTCGGGCGAGACCGAGGACACGACGATCGCGGACTTCGCCGTCGCCGTCGGCGCCGAGTTCATCAAGACCGGCGCGCCCTGTCGGGGCGAACGGACGGCGAAGTACAACCAGTTGCTGCGGATCGCGGAGGATCTCGGGGCGGGCGCGCGCCACCGCGGCGTGTCGAGCTCAGGCCCGACGGGGTAGCGCCCGGGATCGGGAGCACGGCTACTTCACGATCATCACGCTGCACGGGGCGAGCCGGCTCAGGTTCTGGGTGGTGCTGCCCATGATCCGTCCCCAGATGTTCGAGTGCCCGACGAAGCCGACGACCAGGAGGTCGAAGCCGCCCTCCTTCGCGTAGGTCACGATCGTCTCGACCTCGTGGCCCGGCTTGACTAGGGTTTCCAGCTCGACGCCCTGGAGCGCGGCGAGGTCCCGGGCCTGCTTGGTCAGATTCCGGAAGAACTCCTCGAACTCGGCCTGGGCCTCCTTGACCTCGCCCACGGTGGCCGCGTAGTGCGGGAGATGCTCCATGACCGAGAGCGTGTACAGCTCGGCGTCGAAGCGCCTCGCGATTTCGATCCCGGTCCGGAGCGCCCGCCGGGAGCCCTCGGACCCGTCGTAGGCGACCAGGATCTTCCGGAACATGCCTAGCCTCCTTTCCCCTGGCGCTCCGAGTCGGGAACCAGCACCGCCCGGGCCGGGGCGCCGGCCCCGCCCTCAGACACCCGCCGGGGCTCGAACCACCGCTGGGCGATGAACGTCGGCACGATCGCGCTCAGCACGACGACGGTGACGATCACCGAGAACTGGGCCTGGTCGAAGATGCCGGCGCGGAGCCCGTACAGCGACGAGATTGTGCCGAAGGTCAACCCCGTGCTCATGAGGAGCGTCGTGAACATGGCCTCGCGCGCCGGCAGATAGCGGATCGAGAGCGGGTAGACACCGACCGTCTTGGTGACGAGCTTCACCAGGAACAGCATGCCGAGCAGCCCCAGGTTGGCCCACACGAGCCCGAGGGAGACGTTCATGCCACCCTTGAGGAAGAAGAAGGGCGTGAGGAACGCGAAGGCGACGACGCGAAAGCGGCGCTGCTCCTCCCGGTGCTGCTCGAAGACGTGGGACACCGCCAGCCCGAGGATGAAGGCGGGCAGGACCGCGTGGCTCTGGGCCACCTCGGAGAAGTACATGAGGACGAGGAGGGCCGCGAAGGCTCCCTTGATCTCCGGCTCGATGACGCGCCGTCCGTACCGGGCGAAGAACCAGCGATGGAGGGGCGGCATGATGACGATGATCGCGACGGACATCACCACGAACACCACCAGCCACCACGTCGGCCGGATGAAGAGGAGACTCAAGGCGGCCGCCGTGCCGAAGTCGGTCACGAAGGTGGCGGCCATGAGGAGCTTGCCCATCGGATGGGCGGTGAGTCCCGTCTCGACGAGGACGGCGTAGACCACGGCCAGGGACGTCGTGGAGAGCGCGACGCCGGTGAGCTGGGATGCCGGCAGCGACCACCCGAGGACGTACTGGCAGAACACCCAGGCGCCGACGAACGGGGTGACGAACGAGATCCCGCCGATCAGGAGGCTCTCCTTGAGCTTCTCCCGCATGAGGGCGACATCGACCTCCGCCCCCGCCAGAAACGTGAGCACGATGCCGGCGAAGCCCGCCAGGAAGTCGAGCCATGGGGTCGTGTGGAGGCCGAGGGCGTTGCCGGCGACCACGCCGAAGGCGATCTCGATGAGCGCCACCGAGAGGCCCAGCTCCACCGAGGCCATGCTGGCGAGCAGGATCAGGATGCCGGCCACCATGGCGATGTAAGCGTTTTCCATTCAGGTCTCCGTTCGCGATCGGGTGGGCCGGATGACGCTCAGGCCGCGTCTTCCGGCAGCCCTTCGTTCACCGACCAGAGCCGGTCGTGAAGGGCTGCCGACTCGATTCGTCGCCGAGCGGTCGGGTCAGCTCCCGGAGCCGAAGCTCGAGTCGCCCTGTCTCGAAGGCCAGGGCTTCGAGGCGCTCGCGCAAGGCGTCGGCCGACTCGGCGGAGGTCGGGTTCGACTCGGGGGGACCGGGGGTTCGGGGCGCTTGATCAGTCGGCGCAGGCGTGAGGGACCGCGGGATCTCGTTTCCGAAGAGCTTCGGGTGCCCTGCCACGAAGTCGAGGGCGTTCGTCCACGAGGCGGCCTCCTCGTCGGTGAAGGGGGCGTGCTTCCGGTAATCGTGCTTGCCGATGAAGCCGGCGAGGTGCTCGGCGAGCCGGTCGAGCCTGCGGAGCGCTTGCCCGAGGAGGAGCACCGCCCCCGCGTGCCTGGGGAATCGCGCGAGCGCCAGCGTGAGGTGGGGGAGACAGACCCCGGTCGAGCGCGCGTAGGCCCGATCGAAGTCGGGGTCCTGAATGTGGTCGAGGAGCGTTTGGAGGTAGCCTGTCTCCGCGCTCCCCACCATCTCGCAGAGCGGGCATCGGCGTCGGGTGGCCCGGGCGCGCAGGAAGCCGACGGACGGGCGCCGGCCGAAGAGGCGGCGCCAGACCCCGAGGACCGGGGACTCGCGTAGCTCTCGCTGAGTGCCGTTCAGCCGGTCGCGCAGCCGGCCTAGCAGGTCTTGATAGATGATCGCGATCCCGAGGCCGGCGTTCCCGACCTCGGTCGACATCCACGCATGCCAGGCACAGAAGCCCCACGACCGGTCGAGGATCCCCCGGGTCGCCGGGTCCGTAACCTGCTCGTAGAGGAGTCCGTCCAGCGCCCGGAACGTCGTCTCGTGGAGGCAGCGGCAGACCGGACACCGGGGCTTCCCGCAGGCGTCGAGCAGGTGGAAGTAGGCGATGAACTTGCTGGGACGGCCCCGAGAGCGCCAGCCGAGGTCCCCCAGCAGGCGGTCCAGATCCACCGATCGTTATTCTCCGCCGCGCTGGACGTAGCTCTTGACGAACTCCTCGGCGTTCTCCTCGAGGACGCCGTCGATCTCGTCGAGCACCTTGTCGAGGCCCTTCTTGAGGGCCGCGCCCTTCTCGGCGACCTTCGGGTTGGCCGCCGGAGCCTCGTCGTGCTTCTCCGGTTCGGACGCCGCCTTCCTCTTGCGATCCTGCTCCGCCATCGTCTGGCCTCCTACTGCGCCTCCTGTCGCACGTGCCGTCGGGTCGCCCCAGCCCCCAAACAAAAATCCGGGCCCCGGTGGGAGCCCGGAATCAGAAACTCCCACCGGGCACAACCCAGTAGGAGTCATCAGCGGCCGGCCGCGGTTTAGAGGGCGAACTCCATCGCCCGCGTCGTTGATGATCTCAGTATACGCCTCCCGTCAGGCGCCCGGTCAAGCCAAATGGTCAGGGCCCGAGGTAAGTCACCAGGTACTCGAGGATCAGCGGCCTGGTGTCGGGGGTGATGGGGGCGCCGTAGGTGATCATGCGGTCGACGATCGTCTCCCAGCGGCCCCGGTCCAGCCGTTGCTGGGCCAGGATCTCCGGGGCGTGGCACATGATGCAGCTCCCCAGCACGAGCTCCATGTGCTTGCCGGCGGGCAGGGGGTTGCCCTGGGCAGCGAGCGAGCCCGCCGTTCCTCCCGCCGCGAAGCCGGCCAGCAGGACGCCGAGGAGCCGAGCCGCCCGCCTACCCCACATTGACCCGCACGGCGTGGATCACGTTCCAGCGGTAGCCCTGGGGGTCGGGCGGCCGGCTCAGGGGCTGGTAGCGCCCGAGCGAATCGCTGGCGCGCGCCATGAGGGTGTGCGCGCCCGGCCGGGCGTCCCAGGCATGCTCCCAGCGACGCCAGGCGAAGCGCTGCTCCGCCCCGGTGAGCGTGGCCGGCTTCCAGGACTGCCCGCCGTCGGACGAGACGTCCACCGCCACGATCGCGCCCTCCCCGGCCCACGCGAACCCGAAGACGGCCTGGGCGCCGGCCGTGAGCTGGGCCCGGTCCAGCGGACTCACGATGACGGACTTGCACTCGAGTGACTGGAGGGAGTAGGTCTGCTGGGGGTCGTCCACGCGCGGCGACCGATAGCTCCGCTGCATGAACGGGCCGTTCCATTCCTTCTCGGCCAGGGTGATCTCGGTCAGCCACTTGATGGAGGCCGAGCCGATCCAGCCGGGCACGATGAGCCGCGCCGGGCCGCCGTGGAGGTGCGGCACCGGCCGGCCGTTCATCTCGAGCGCGATCATGGTGTGCGGCTCCATCGCCTTCCAGATCGGATGGCTCCGGATGAAGTCGGGCGCCTGCGGGGTCGGCGGCGCGTCGTTGCCGTTGGGCACCACGTGCCGCGCGCCGGGCCGCGGCCTGGCCAGACGGAGGACGTCGGCCAGGCGGACCCCTTTCCAGACGGCCGTGCCCACCGCGCCGTACTCCCACTGGATGCCTGACGCCTTGGGGGTATGGAAGCTCCGGCCGTTGCCCGCGCACTCCAGGGTGATCGTGTGGGTGACCTGCTCCATCCGCCGCAAGTCGTCGAGCCGGAGCGTCAGCGGGTTCTCGACCTCGCCGTCCACCTTGAGAACGTACTGGGCCGGGTCCATCTCCGGCCCGTCGTAGTTGTTGCGGACGAAGAAGAGCTCGTGGGGCGTGATCTCGGTCGAAAGCTCTTTGAGCGGCGTTTCGAGGTTGAGCGGCCGCGGGCTGCGAACGATCAGCTTCTCCTTGCCGGGGATCGAGGGCGCCGGGGTCTGCGCTACCACCGGGACGCCTCCCCCGAGGAGGGCGGCGGCCGTGCCGACGTGGATCATGAAGGCACGACGGGAGAGACCCACTGGCGGCTCGGCTGGCGGACGTCGGTCACTCACGGCTGTCCTCCTCGTCCCGCGCTCACGCGCGGGTGCAATTGTACGCTGGCCAGCGGCAGCCCCGGTGGCGCCGCCGCCCTCAGGGCCGAGCCCACCCGAGCCCCAGAAGCGCGAGAAGCCAGGCCGGCACGAGCGCCGCCACGCCGAGGAGCCAGCAGGTCAGCGGGCGGTCGCCGCCCCCCGACGCGTCCAGGCGCCGGACGGCATGGTCGGTGAGGATCGCGCCGAGAAGCGCGGCGGCCGACGAGGTGACGAACGCCCTCGCCGCCCCGCCCGTCTCGGGCAGCCCGGTGGGCGAGGCGCCGAGCAGGGCGACGAAGGCGACGAGCCAGGCCGGGAGGAGGGCGAGGAGTCCCAGCAGCCAGAACCGCATCGCTCCGCCCCCGGGCCGCCGGCGCACATAGCCGACCGCCGCGCGCGTAATCAGCACGCCGACTGCCGCGAGCGCCACCGACCATGCCACCATCAGCCCGCCACCGGCGGAACCCCCGTCCGGGCCCGCCTTGCCTGCATGATACCAGGCGTCCCGGCCGGTTGTTCCGGTGGACGCCGATGGGTATCATCCCGAGCGTGGGCGCGCCAGGGGTGCTTCGCGGCCCCCCGGGTCCAGCGCCCTCCTCACGGAGGATGCGCCCGATGACGCTCGCCACGCTGCGCGGCTTCGCGTTCGACCTCGACGGCTGCATCTGGGCCGGCCCGATTCTCCTGCCAGGCGCCGCCGAGCTGGTGCGCGCCCTCCGGCTGGCCGGCCGCCGGGTCGTGTTCGTCACCAACAGCTCGCGCGAGCTGGCGGCCGGACTCAGCGCGCGGCTGAGCCGGCTCGGCATTCCGGCCTCCCCGACCGACGTGCTCTCCGCGCTCGAGCTGCTCGGGGAGACCATCCGCCGTCGGATCGGTGGCGTGCGGGTGCTGGCGCTCGGCACCGACGAGATGCGCCAGGTCCTCGAGGCGGCCGGGCACACGGTCGTTCCGATCGAGGCCTGGCCGGAGGCCGAGGCGGTCGCCATCGGGAACGACCCCGCCTTCGACTTCGGGCGGCTCCGGGCGGCCTCGCGTGCCGTGGCCGCCGGGGCCGCGTTCTTCACCGTCAACCTCGACCCGAGGCTGCCGGTCGGCCCCGACGAGTTCGACCCCGGCTGCGGCGCCCTGGCCGAGGCGGTGGCGGTGGCGGGGGGCGCGCGCCCGGTGGTGGTCGGCAAGCCCCACCGGCCGATCTTCGACAGCGCGCTCGAGCGGCTGGGGTGCCGGCCGAGCGAGACCGCGATGGTAGGCGACAGCCTGGCCACCGACGTCGCCGGCGGCCGCGCGGCCGGGATGGTCACGGTCTGGCTCGATCCGTCGGGCGACGGCGAGGGCGCGGGCCGCGCCGACCTCACCGTCCGGTCGCTGGACGAGCTGCGGGAGCTGTGGGCGGCCGGACTGCTATCATGAGAGCATGAGGGCGAGCGCCGGCTCCTCGAAGGCTCGGGCCGAGACGGTCGCCATCGCGGGCGCCGGCAGCCTGGCCGCGCTGAAGCTCGGCACCGGCCTGGCCACGAACTCGATCGGACTCATCTCCTCGGCCATCGACTCCCTCATCGACGTCCTGATCTCGACCCTCAATCTCCTGTCCATCCGGATCGCCGACTCGCCCGCCGACGAAGGCCACCCCTACGGCCACGGGAAGGTCGAAAACCTCGCCGGGCTGGTCCAGGCCGCCGTGATCGCCGGGCTGGGCGCCTGGGTCATCTACGAGGCGGTCCGCCGGTTGCTCCTGGGTACGCGCCCGGAGAACACCGAGTGGGGCGTCGGGGTGATGGCGGCTTCCATGGGGGTGAGCTGGCTGATCACGCGCCATCTGCGGCAGGTCGCCGCCCGCACCGACTCGGTGGTGCTGCTGTGCGACTCCCTCCACTACGCGACCGACGTCTGGACCAACGCCGGCGTGCTGGCCGGCCTCGTGCTCCTGTGGCTCACGGGTGCCACCGTCTTCGATCCGCTCATCGCGATCGCGATCGGCGTGATCATCGTGCGGTCGGCCTACCTGATCGTGGCCCGGTCGGTGGCCGACCTGATGGACGCGGCCATCCCCGTGGACGAGCAGCGCGAGATCGAGCGCGTCATCCATCGCCACAAATTCGTCGTCTCCTTCCACGACCTCCGGACCCGCCGGTCGGGCTCCCAGCGGCAGATCGACTTTTCCGTGGTGCTGTGCCGGCACCTCCCGCTCGGCGAGGCCCACGATCTCGTCGACCACATCGAGAAAGAGATCGAGCGGACGATCCCCCGCTCCCACGTCGTCGTCCACGCCGAGCCGTGTATGCCGGAGTGTCGGCTGACCGACCTGTGCGTCCTCTGGAGCAAGCAGGAGGATCTCCTGGCCCACGACCCGCGGCGCGAAGACAAGGCGGTCGTGGAGCCTCCGGGGACGGGCTGACGCCTTGTCGGGCCGTGTCGCCCGTGATACAAAAGGGCCAGAACGATGGCGAGCGGCAAGGACGGAACCTACGACTACCCGCGGATCGCCCGCGCCTTGATCCTGGGCGACAAGGACACCGTGGGCCGGATGACCCGGGAAGGGCTCGACCTGGGCCTCGATCCCAAGGAGATCATCTTCAAGGGCCTCATCCCGGGCATGGACGTCGTCGGCGAGAAATTCCGCCGGAACGAGTACTACGTGCCCCAGGTGCTTCTATCGGCGCGGGCGATGTACGCCGGGCTCGACCTGCTCAAGCCGCTGATCACGGCCGCCGCCACCAGCGAGTATCTCGGTACCGTCGCCATCGGGACCGCGCAGGGCGACCTCCACGACATCGGGAAGAACCTGGTGGCCATGATGCTCGAGGGCGCGGGGTTCCGCGTGGTGAATCTCGGCCGCGACGTGGCGCCCGAGGTGTTCTGCAAGGCCGTGGAGGAACATGGCGCCAACATCGTCGGGATCTCGGCGCTCATGACGACGACGATGCCAGCCATGAAGCGGACGATCGACGCCCTGACCAAGGCGGGGCTCCGCGACCGGGTCAAGGTGATGATCGGCGGGGCGCCGGTGAGCCAGGCGTTCGCCGACGAGATCGGGGCCGACGGCTACGCCAGGGATTCGACCCTGGCCGTCGTGAAGGCCAAGGAACTGACCGGGGCGCCGGTGAAAGGCGCCGCCCAGAGGCGGTGAGCGGTCCTACGTCCAGGGGCAAGGAGTGGCTCGAGCGGGTCCGGAGCGGGGACCTCCTCGTCTTCGACGGGGGGTACGGGACGATGCTGTTCGCGGCCGGCCTCCTCGACGGCGCCTGCCCCGAGCTCTGGAACGATACCCATCCCGACGTCGTCCGCGGGATCCACCAGGCCTACTTCCAGGCGGGCTCCGACTTCGTCGAGACCAACACCTTCGGCGGCACCCGGCTCAAGTTCGGCGCCTACAAGATCGCCGAGCGGACGCGCGAGCTGAACGAGAAAGGGGCGCGCCTGGCCCGGGAGGTCTGCCCGCCACCGGGGTACGTGGCGGGGTCCATCGGCCCGACCAGCCACATCGTGGAGCCCTACGGCGACGTCACCGAGCAGGAGCTCTACGAAAGCTTCCGGGAACAGGCCGAGGCTCTCGCCGAGGGCGGCGTGGACCTGTTCGCGGTCGAGACCATGATGTACCCGGAGGAGGCGCTGGCCGCCATCCGGGCCTGTAAAGACGCCAGCGGGCTCCCCGTCATGGCCACCATGTTCTTCATGTACGAAGACCTCCACGACCGGGACCGAACGATGTGGGGCGAGAGTCCCGGCGAGGTCGCGCAGAAGCTCATGGCCGGCGGTGCCGACGTGGTGGGGATGAACTGCGGCCGGGGGCCGGACCGGGCGATCGTCATCATCCGCGAGATGCGGGCCGTCACCGACGCCCCGCTGGTGGCGTACCCGAACGCGGGGCTCCCGATCACGACCGGGGACCGTGTCACCTACGAGCTGGGCCCCGAGGAGATGGCCCGCGATTACCCGGCGCTCCTCGACGCCGGCTGCAACGTGGTCGGCTCGTGCTGCGGCTCCACGCCGGAGCACATCCGGCTCATCGCCGACACGGTCCGCGCCCGCCAGCGGCGGTAGATCGCGGCCGGGGGCTCTCGGGGTCGTCGCCCCGGACGCCCGTCATCGTCTCACACGCGAGGAGAGCGTATGAACACCGGCGCCTTCATCTTCGCCACCGACTACGCGATCCGGATCGACGAGCTGGCGCGCGCCCTGGAGGAGCGCGGGTTCGAGTCGCTCTTCCTGCCCGAGCACACCCACATCCCCGTGAGCCGCCGGACGCCGTTCCCCGGCGGCGGCGCGCTCCCCAAGGAGTACATGCACACCCTCGACCCCTTCGTGGCGTTGACCGCCGCCGCTGCGGTCACCACGCGGCTCCGCCTCGGAACCGGCATCTGCTTGATCATCCAGCGCGACCCGATCATCACCGCCAAGGAGGTGGCGAGCCTCGACCTCCTCTCGAGCGGACGCTGCCTGCTCGGGATCGGTGCCGGCTGGAACGCCGACGAGATGGAGAACCACGGCACCGTGTTCAAGACGCGCTTCCGGCTCATGCGCGAGCGCGTCCTGGCCATGAAGGCGATCTGGACGCAGGACGAGGCGGCCTTCCACGGCGAGTTCGTGAACTTCGACCCGATCTGGCTGTACCCCAAGCCCGTCCAGACGCCGCACCCGC
Organism: Candidatus Methylomirabilota bacterium; assembly: GCA_036005065.1. Classification (NCBI taxonomy): domain Bacteria; phylum Methylomirabilota (SeqCode); species Candidatus Methylomirabilota bacterium. The sequence continues at coordinate 15,925 of DASYQW010000011.1, forward strand.
CCGTCCTGCTGGCCGGCGAGAGCGGCCACACCCTCCGGCGCGTGGTCGAGTTCGGCGACGGCTGGTTTCCACGCGGCCGGGCCGGAGAGGCGGCCATCCTGGCCGGGCTCGACGACCTCCGGGCCCGGGCCGCCCGCGCGGGCCGCGACATGAAGACGATCTCGGTGTCCGTCTTCGGCGCCAAGCCGGACGCCGCCACGCTCGACCGCTACGCGGCGGCCGGCGTCACCCGCGCGATCCTGCGCCTGCCCTCCGAGGGGCGCGACACGATTCTCCCGTTGCTCGACCAGTACGCGAAGCTCATCCGGTAGCCCGCGCCGCATGGGAACCGGTGGGCCCGCCCAGGCACGATGGCGGCGACGTACCGACTGGGCTGCTGGCGCCGGGTGGCGAACGTGCTCGTGCGCGCCCTGCTCCGCTGGGGACTGGGGCCGCCGCGCACGTACCTCCTGACGGTCCGCGGGCGCGTCACCGGGCGTCCCCACTCGACGCCGGTGACCCTCGTGGAAGAAGGCGGGTTGCGCTGGCTGGTCGCGCCCTACGGCGAGGTCGGCTGGGTACGCAACGCTCGAGCCGCCGGCGAGGTGATGCTCAGCCGAGGCAGTCGATCCGAGCGGGTGACGGTCTTCGAGCTGGAGCCGGCCGAGGCCGCGCCGATCCTGCGGCGATACCTGACGCAGGTGCCGATCACGCGACCGTTCTTCGACGTCAGGCCGGCCTCCGGGCTCGACACCTTCGCCGCCGAAGCCCCCCGCCACCCGGTGTTCCGCATCGTCAGGGTGGACAACGAGCCCCCGTGAGCGGGGCGCCCCCGCTGCTCGACCCCGCGCCGGTCGTCCTGCGACGGGTTCCCCTCCGTATCGACCCCGCCGAGGTCCGCGCCTTCCAGGCGTACAAGCCTCCGCTGCCGCTGGCGCCGTCCGAGCTCACCACGCGGCTCGAGGCGGCCGGCCGAGAGGCGGCGGCGCTGATCGAGCCGCGACTCGGATATCGGACGGTCGCCGTCACCGAGGCGGGACCGGATACGCTGACCCTGGCCGATGGCCCGCGCCTCCACATCCCCGACATCGGCCGTCACTGGGGGGCGGTGGATGCCGTGACCGTCGGGGTTGCCACGATCGGGGAGGCGGCGGAGGACCGGGTCCGGGCGCGCCGGGAGGCCGGCGACTTCCTGGGCGCGACGCTTCTCGACAGCGCCGCCTCGGCCGCCGTCGAGTGCCTCGCCGAGTGGGCGAACGACTACCTCTGCCAGCTCGGCGTGGCGGCCGGGCTCGCGGTGACCAACCGGATCAGCCCCGGGCTCGCCGGCTTCGGCCTCACCGAGCAGTCGCTCCTGCTCGGACTCTGTCCGGCGGGCGAGGCGGGCGTGTGGCCCGAGCCCGGCGGGACCCTCCGGCCTGCCAAGAGCATCTCGTTCCTGGTCGGCATCGGGCGAACCGCGCGCCTGGACCACTACTTCGTCCAGTGCCGCCGCTGCTGGGCTCGGGACTGTCCGGCCCGTCGCCTGGCCGCGATCACGACGGTTCACCGAGGGGACCATTGACGGACGCGGCGGGCTCCATGATACGTTCAAGGGTCCCCGGAGAGCCGTCGGGGACGGGAGGGAGCGATGGCGGAGGGCCAGCCGGCTGCCGGGGCGGAGGAGGTTCGAGTCGGCCTGTCGCTTACGTCCAAGCTCAGCCTCCTCATCACCGTCCTCCTCGTCGCCACCGTCCTCCTGGTCAGCGCGATCCAGCTCCGCCAGACGCAGCGGGAGCTGACGGCCGAGATGACCAAGCGCGGGCTGACGATCGCCACCCACCTGGCCGCCAGCGCCAAGAACCCCATCCTGACGAACGACGAGCTCACCCTGACCCTCCTGGTGAAGGAGGCCCTGCAGGACCCCGACGTGGCCTACGTCATCATGGTCGATCACGAGGCGCGGATCGTGGCCCACCGCGACCTCGGCCTCATCGGGCGGCCGGTCGAGCGGCCGGGCGAGCTGCGGCCCCTCGCCGGTGAGCTCCTGGTCCAGACATATGCCGACCCCAAGCTCGGCCGGCTCATCGACTTCGCCGTCCCCCTGGTCTTCAGCAAGGTCCCGGTCGGCGCCCTCTACCTCGGCTTCAGCCAGCGGTCCATCGAAGCCGCCGTCGCCAAGGCCCGGAACCAGGCCATCCTGATCAGCGGTGTGATGATGCTGGTCGGGATCGGCGGGGCCGTGGCCCTCTCGGGCGTCCTCTCGCGTCCGATCCTGCGGCTCGTGGAGGGGACGCGGGCCATCGCGGCCGGGAACTTCCAGGTCTCCCTGGCCATCGCGGCGCGAGACGAGATCGGCGTCCTGACGGAGTCCTTCAACCGGATGGCGAAGAGCCTCCGCGAGAAGGAGATGATCAAGCGGGCCTTCAGCCGATACGTGGCCCGGGAGGTGGTGGACGAGATCCTGAAAGATCCGGAGCACCTGGTGCTGAAGGGGGAGCGGCGCGACGTGACCGTGCTCTTCTGCGACATGCGCGGCTTCACCAGCCTCTCCGAGCACCTGCCGCCGGAGGAGGTCGTCCTGCTCCTCAACCAGTTCTATACCCTGATGATCGACACCACCTTCAAGTACGACGGGACCCTCGACAAGTTCCTCGGTGATGGCGTGATGGCGATCTTCGGGGCGCCGATCGCGCACCCGGATCATGCCATCCAGGCGATCCGGGCCGCCCTGGCCATGCAGGCCGGCGTCCTCGAGCTCAGCGAGAAGCGGGTCCGGGACGGGAAGGCCCGGGTGACGGTCGGCATCGGCGTCAGCGCCGGGGAGGTGGTGGCCGGGACGGTGGGCACCGAGGACCGCATGGAGTACACGGTCGTCGGTGACAGCGTGAATCTGGCCTCCCGACTCCAGTCGGAGGCCAGGGCCGGCCAGATCCTGATCAGCCGGCGGACGCATGAACGGGTGGAACGGCTGGTGGAGGCGCGCACCCTCGGCATCCTCAAGGTGAGGGGCCGGGAAGAGTCGGTCGAGGCCTTCGAGGTGCTGGGGCTGGTGCCCGTCGCGTGAGGGACCGAGCGCGGGCGCGCCAGCCCGGGCCCCTCACGCGGCTCCTCGCGACGGCGGGCGCGGGACTCCTGGTGGCGGCCTGCGGAGCATTTCCGCCGAAGACGCCGACCGCCCCCGCGGCCACGCCCTCGCCCGGCGGGAAATCGGGCCCCGCCGCACCGGCGCCCGAGCCCGCTTCCCCCCTGGCGGTGACGCCCGAGGCTGGTCCAGCGCCGCTCCCCGAGATCTTCGAGTCCGACGAGTTCATCGTCACCTTCGCCAAGGCGGGAGAGACGGCGGAGCGGCTGGCCGAGAAGCTTCTCGGAGACCCGACCAAGGCCTGGGTGATCGAGGACTACAACGGGACGGCCAGCTTCTCCCCTGGTCAGGAGGTGGTGATCCCCAAGCGATCCTGGAACCTGGCCGCGGTCGATCCCTCCGGGTACCAGATCGTGCCGGTCCTCGTGTACCACAACATCGGCCCCGAGGCGAAGGGCCGGCTCGTCCTCGCCGCCCAGACATTCGAAGAGCAGATGCGGTACCTCAAGGCCCAGGGGTATCGCGTCGTGAGCCTCAGCGAGCTCTACGACTTCATGTCCTTCAAGCGCCAGCTCCCCCGCCGCGCCGTCGTCATCACCTTCGACGACGGTTACAAGTCCTTCCTCCAGTACGCCTACCCGCTCCTGAAGGAGCTGGGGTTCATGGCCACGCTCTTCGTCTACACGGACTACGTCGGGGCCGGACGCAACGCGCTGAGCTGGGAAGACCTCCGGCGCCTGGCCCTGGAGGGCTTCGACGTCCAGGCGCACTCCAAGACCCACGGGGACCTCCGGCGGAAGCCCGGCGAGTCGGACGAGGAGTACGGCCGGCGCATGCAGCTGGAGCTCGGCTATCCCCAGACCCTGTTCCAGCGCTATCTCGGGCGGTCGGCGCGGATCCTGGCCTACCCCTACGGCTACCACGACGAGAGCCTCATGCAGAGGGCCAGGGAGTTCGGGTACACGGCGGCGTTCACCGTGCGCCGGGAGGGGAACCCGGCGTTCGTGTCCCCGTTCAGGGCCCACCGGAGCCAGATCCACGCGGACATGAGCCTCGCCGACTTCGTGAAGAACCTGACCATCTTCAGCCAGGAACCCGCCAGGTGAGCCCTCGCGCCGCGCTCACGGGCCTGGCCCTCGCGCTGGCCGTCGGGGCCTGCGCAGCGCCCGCCTCCAGAACCGCGAGGCCCGAGGTCACGCCGGCCGCCCCGCGGATTTCGACCGAGGCCCTGGTGGCCGCTCATCGGGCGAAGGCCGAGGGCCTCGAGCGGGACGGCAACCTCCTGCGGGCCCGCGACGAGTGGGCGATCGCGCTCACCATCAATCCGAACGACCGCACGTCCCGCGTGCGGCGCGACGCGGTGGAGAGCCGGATCGAGCGGGCGACGGCCGACCGGGTCCGGCAGGGTCGGGACGCGCTCGCGCGGGGCGCCCACCTGGAGGCCCGCCGGCACTTCCTGGCGGCGCTGGCCCTGGATCCGCGCAACGCGATCGCCTTCGAGGCGCTCCAGAATCAGGTGAAGGATGTCCGGTTCGTCACCTACACCGTGCGGCGCGGGGATAGCCTGCCGGCGCTCGCCGAGCGGTACTACGGGGATCGCTCGCGGGCCGAGGTCATCGCGGAGACGAACCAGCTCGCGCCCAATGCCCGCCTCGTGCCGGGGAGGGCGCTGCGCATCCCCGAGATCCCCGGCGTGCCCTTCGTCCCGGTTGAGGCGCGCCCGCCGGCGCCGCCCGCCGAGCCCGTCGAGGTCGACCCGCTGCTGCTCGAGGCCCGCGAAGCCCTGGGGAAGGGCGAGTACGCGGTCGCCCTGGCCGACGTGGACAGGCTCCTGGCCGGCAACCCCCAGAATCCCGAGGGGCTCGACCTCAAGAAGGCGATCCTCTACGGCCTCGGCAAGGCTCAGCTCCAGCAGCAGCGGTACGCGGACTCCTATCAGACACTGACCCAGCTCGCCCGGCTGGCGCCGACCTACCAGGACACGGCGGCGCTCCTGCGCCAGGCTCGGGACCGGCTCGTCCTCCAGCACTACAACCAGGGGCTGCGTCTCTATCGGGAGGAGAAGCTGGAGGAGGCGATCGCCGAGTGGCGGCTCGCCCTGGAGCTCGACCCCCAGCACGTGAATGCTCGGCGGAACCTCGAGCAGGCCGAACGGGTCCTCCGGGGCCTCGAGCAGCGCCGGCGGTCGACCGCCCCGGGAAAGTAGCGGGAGCGGGCAGCCAGAGGATCTGCCTCCAATTTCCCTCTCCCCCACCGGGGGGGCATCGCCGATGGCCCTGACCACGTCGCTACATTCGCCGATCAGGGTGAGAAGCTTCGAATCGACCGCGCGCCACGGCTCGCTCAGCCGCCGACGGTTGGTGTTCCGCTCCGAGCGGCGGCTTCGCCGCCGCCACCCCGCTTTCCTGGGGGAGGCTTCGGAGGGGGCCGCACAGGCCCCCTCCGATGGATTTCAGGCGTCGGCGACCGGGTTCTCGATCGAGCCGAGGCCCGTGATCTCCATGCGCACCACGTCGCCAGCCTTGAGGAGGACCGGGGGCTTCCGCGAGAAGCCGACCCCGGCCGGCGTCCCGGTGGCGACGATGTCGCCCGGCATCAGGGTGAGGTGGGCGGAGAGATAGGCCACCAGCACGTTGATGTTGTAGATCAGGTTCTTCGAATTGCCGTGCTGGAGGCGTGTGCCGTTCACCCACGTCGAGAGCTCCAGCCCGTGGGGATCGGGAATCTCGGCACGGTCCGCGATCCAGGGACCCATCGGCGCGAAGCTGTCGCAGATCTTCCCCGCCATCCACTGGGTCGTCATGAACTGGAAGTCGCGCGCGCTGACGTCGTTGATGATGGTGTAGCCCCAGACGTAGTCGAGGGCATTCTCCTGCGCGACGTCCTTGGCCTGCCGCCCCATGACGAAGGCCAGCTCGACCTCGTAGTCGAGCTGGTGGCAGCCCCTGGGCCGGACGATCGGCGCTTTGCAGTCGATGATGGCGGTCGGGAACTTGGCGAAGAGCGGAGGCTCCTTGGGAATCGGGCTGTTGGTCTCCTGCGCGTGATCGGTGTAGTTGAGGCCGATGCAGATGAACTTTTCGGGGTCGTGGAGCGGCGCGTGGAGCTTGACGGCCGACAGGGGATGGGTGGTCCACTGGAGCCGGCCGGCGCGCACGGCGTCGTCCATCGCGGCCAGCGCGTCCTCCGCGCCGGCCCCGGCGCCGAGAGCGCTCCGCGTGCTCGGCGGGAAGAGCGCGTGGGCAAGCTCGCCGGCGCGAACCACGCCCCGCGCGGCGAGGTACCGGTGGTAGGTCTCACCGAGGCATCGGACCTGGTCGCCGACCAGACTGCCGAGCCGGGGAGGCGAGCCGTGGACGGAGTAGCGGACGAGCTTCATGGGGATCTCCTGGGCCTGGGAGTCTCGGGCCGAGACTGTGGGGTTATTATCCGCGGTGCTCCTCGGGTGTCAAGCCGCCCGGTCACCGCCGCTCGGTCCGGGGCCCGCGATCTCCAGGCTGCGCTCGGCGTCGGGTCTGGGTGCCGCTCCGTGCGGGCCGGCTCGCTTGACGCCTCCGAGGCGCTGTGATACTTCGGGGACCACCATGGTCACCGTCTTCGGAGCCGGGGCGATCGGCGGCGTCACCGGAGCCGCGCTGGCTCGCGCCGGCCACGACGTCCTCCTCGTCGACGCCAACGAGCCCCACGTGGCGGCCATGAATGCGGACGGCCTGACGGTGGACGCCCCCGAGGGCGGCTTCACCGTTCGCGTCCGGGCCGTCGCCCCGGCCGCGCTCGGCGACGACCTCGATCTCGTCCTCCTCGCCGTGAAGGCCCAGCACACCGCGGACGCCCTGGAGATCCTCGTCCCGCGGCTCCGCGAAGCCGGCGCGATCGTGTCGCTGCAGAACGGCCTGAACGAGGAACTGATCGCCGCCCGGGTAGGTCGCGACCGCACGGTCGGCTGCCTCGTGAACTGGGCGGCTGACTGGATGGCGCCCGGGCGGATCCAGCACGGCGGGAGCGGCGCCTTCGTCCTGGGCGAGCTCGACGGCTCCATCACCCCTCGCGCCAAGGACCTGGCGATGCTCCTCAGCGTCGTCACCGAGACCCGGATCACCGACAACATCTGGGGCTACAAGTGGGCCAAGCACGTCTACAGCGCCCTCCTGGTGGCCACCGCCCTCGTCGACGCGCACATCTACGAGGTCGTGGAGCGCTCGCAGCCGGTCGGCCGGATGCTGGTGGCGCTCGTGGCCGAGGGCATGGCGGTGGCGGAGGGCGTCGGGGTGCGGCTCGAGGCCTTCGACGAGTTCGACCCGACCTGGTACTGGGCGGGGGTGGCCGGGGACGACGACGCCGTCACCCAGTGCATGGCCGCGATCGCCGGGCATTACCGCGCCCACACGAAGACCAAGACCGGCATCTGGCGGGATCTGGCCGTGCGCCGGCGCAAGACGGAGGTCGAGGCGCACCTCGGGTCGACGCTGGCCAAGGCCGACGCGCTCGACATTCCCATGCCGCTGACCCGCCGCCTGCTGGAGCTGATCGGGGAGCTGGAGACCGGGCGCCGCCGGATGGGGTGGGACAACGTGGACGAGCTGGTCGCGCTGGCCGGGACGGCCTGAGCGGCGAGGCTGGGGCTCGGGAAGGAAAGGAGAGGCATCGATGACCATCTTGGCTGGCCGGCGGTTCCGGGGCGGTCGTCGCCTGAGCGCGGGTCTGGTCTGGTCGCTCGCCGGCGCCCTGATGCTGGGCGCGCTCGCCGGCCCCGCCCTCGCCCAGAAGCGGGGCGGGACGCTGACGATCGTGCGGCCCACCGATCCCGTCTCCCTGGATCCGCAGCTCGAGACCACGGCGCCGGGGGCCTGGGTCTACTACAACATCCTGGAGCCTCTCCTCACCCTCGACGAGAAGATGCAGGTCCAGCTCAAGCTGGCCGCGGCCTACGAGGTCCTGTCGCCGACGAAGGTCCGCTTCAAGCTGCGCCCGGGCGTGAAGTTCCACGATGGCACCCCGCTGAACGCCGCCGCTGTCAAGTTCACCTTCGAGCGCGCGCTCAAGGGAAGCCCGCCCGCCCGCTGGGCGAGCCTGGCCGGCTCGCTGGCCGGGGCCGAGGTCGTGGACGACCTCACCGTCGACGTCGTGACCAGCGAGCCCTATGGCCCGATCCTGAGAACGCTGGCGATGATCTACACCGGCATCGTCTCGCCCACCGCCGTGCAGAAGCTGGGAGCGGACTTCAGCCGGGCGCCGGTAGGGACCGGGCCCTTCAAGTTCGTCGAGTGGAAGACGAACACCCACGTCATCATCGAGCGCAACCCGGACTACTGGGGCGACAAGACGCCGCTCGACCGCGTCGTCTTCAAGGTCGTGCCCGAGGAGGGCGCGCGGATGATCGCGCTCCAGACGGGCGACGCCGACATGGTGCTGCTCCCGTCGCCGCCGCAGCTGCCGGCGCTCAAGCGGGACCCGAAGTTCACCGTGCACGAGGTGGTGGGGGGCCGGGTGGTCTTCGTCGGGATGCACGCGGGGCTTCCGCCGCTCGACGACGTCCGTGTCCGCACGGCCCTGCTCTACGCGGTGGACCGGAAGGCGATCCTCGACAACATCATGGAGGGCTCGGCGGTGGCGGCGCGGGGGGTGCTGGCGCCGGGGGTGTTCGGCTTCAAGGACCTGCAGCTGGACCAGCTCTACCCGTTCGACCGGAGCCGGGCGAAGGCCCTGCTCGGGCAGGCGGGCTGGACGGCGGGGCCCGACGGGATCTTGACCAAGGGGGGCCAGCGGCTGAGTCTGACCTGGATCGCGGCGCGGGGGCGGTACCCGAAGGACGGGGAGATCACCGAGGCGGTGCAGGCGATGCTCCGGGAGGTGGGGGTCGAGGCCAAGGTGGAGTTCCGCGAGTGGGCGGCGGTGTTCACCCAGCTCCGGGGGGCCTCGCTGAACCAGCATCTCTTCACCCTGGGCTGGGTGACGACGAACGCGGACGCCGACTACTCGCTCTACGCCCTGTTTCACTCGAAACAGGTCCCGCCGACGGGCTGGAACACCTCGCGCTATGCCAACCCGCGGGTCGACACGCTGGTCGAGCAGGCGCGGCGGAGCCTGAACCAGGCGGAGCGCGAGAAGCTCTACGGGGAGGTCCAGGACATCCTGGCCAAGGAGATGGTCTGGATCCCCGTCTACAACACCAAGGAGATCGTGGTGACCCGCGCCCACGTGAAGGGCTTCACGGTCCATCCGGTGGAGTACAACCTGGGGCTCTGGAAGACCTGGCTGGACAAGTAGCCCCCGGCTCCCGCTCGGCCCTGTCCCGGACATGCTCACGTTCATCGTCCGCCGTCTGCTGCTGGCCATCCCCGTGCTCCTCGGCGTCATCTTCGTCGTCATGCTGACGGTCGAGCTGATCCCCGGGGACGCGGTCACGCTCATGCTCGGCGAGCACGCGACCAAGGAGGCCGTCGAGAGGCTCCGCGACTTCCTGGGCCTGGACCGGCCGCTCCTGGCCCGTTACGGCCAGTACCTCGGGAAGCTCGTCCGCGGAGACCTCGGTCGGTCGATCCAGCAGAATCGCCCCGTCGTCGACGAGCTGGCCGAGGCGTGGCCGGCCACCGTCGAGTTGGCCGTGGCCGCGCTCCTGCTGGCGGCGGCCGTGGGGGTCGCGGCCGGCATCGTCTCGGCCGTGTGGCCGAACTCGCTGTTCGACGCGGTGGCGCGGCTGGGATCGCTGTTCGGCCTGTCGATGCCCGTCTTCTGGACCGGCCTCGTCCTCATCGTCGTCTTCGCGCTGTGGCTTCCGTGGTTCCCGGTCGGCGGAAGCGGTTCCGCCTCGCATCTCGTGCTGCCCGCCGTCACGCTCGCCCTTCCTTCGATTGCCATGATCGCGCGCATGACGCGCTCGAGCGTGCTGGAGGTCCTGCGGGAGGACTACGTCCGGACCGCCCGGGCCAAGGGCGTCCGGGAGCAGTGGGTGGTGATGAAGCACGCCCTCCGGAACGCGACGATCCCGATCCTCACGCTGGTCGGGCTCCAGGCGGGCCAGCTTCTGGGGGGCGCGGTCCTCACCGAGACGGTCTTCGCCTGGCCGGGGCTCGGCCGCCTCATGGTGAAGGCGATCTTCGCCCGCGACTACATCCTGCTCCAGGGCGCCGTGCTCGTCTTCGCGCTCGCCTTCGTGGTCGTGAACCTGCTCGTGGACCTGTCGTACGGGGCTCTGGACCCGCGGATCTCCCGTCAGGGCTGAACGATGGGAGCCGAGCGTCTCGCCGGTCGCGTCGCCATCGTGACGGGCGCCGCCCACGGGATCGGGCGGGCCATCTGCGTCGAGCTGGCCCGAGCCGGGGCATCGGTCTGGGCCTGCGACGTCCTGGACGAGGAGCTGGCCGGCACCCGGCGCGCGGTCGAGGAGGGCACGGGCCGGCCCTGCCGGACCGCGCTGGTCGACGTCACCGACCCGGCTCGGGTCACCGCCTTCGTCGACGAGGGGGCGGGCCCCGAGGGTCGGGTCGACATCCTCGTGAACACCGCCGGGGGCGTGGCCGGCCAGACGATGCGCCCGGTCGAGGAGGTCTCGGACGCCGACTGGCACCGCATCTTCGCCATCAACCTGGACGGGGCCTTCCACTTCACGCGAGCCGTCGCCCCGCGGATGAAGGCCGGCCGCCGCGGGAGCATCGTCAACATCTCCTCGGGAGCCGGGCGCTCCCACAGCCTCACCGGCATCCAGGCTTACGCGAGCGCCAAGGCCGGTCTCATCGGGTTCACCCGGCAGACGGCCCGCGAGCTCGGGCCCTACGGGATCCGGGTCAACTGCGTCGCGCCGGGATTCATCCGGTCCAACCCGGCCTCCGAGCGCCAGTGGCAGGCCATGGGCGAGGAAGGGCAGCGGCGGCTCCTGGAGTCGCTCGCGCTCCGGCGCCTGGGGCAGCCGGAAGAGGTCGCCCGGGTCGTGGTGTTCTTCGCCTCCGACGACGCCGCCTACGTCACGGGGCAGACCATCAGCGCGGATGGCGGCCACTGGATGCTCGGATGAGCGCCGGGCCCGTGGCTGGCGTCGCAGTGGCGGCGCTGCCGGCGGTCGAGCGGCGGGGCGCGACCCTCCTCGGAGACGCCTGGCGCCGCTTTTGCCGAAACCGCCTCGCCCTGATCGGCCTCGCGGTCGTCACCGTGCTCCTGGCCGCGGCGGTGTTCGCGCCCTGGCTGGCGCCCTACGATCCCGGGAAGCAGAGCCTCTTCGAGAAGCGGGCCCGCCCGGGCGCGAAGTACGTGCTGGGGGCCGACGAGTTCGGGCGCGACATCCTCTCCCGCGTGATCTACGGAAGCCGGGTCGCCTTGCTGGTGGGCACGCTCTCGGTGGCCATCGCGCTGCTGGCGGGCCTCGCCCTCGGGAGCCTGGCCGGGTTCGTCGGCGGGTGGGTCGATGCCACGGTCATGCGTGGGATCGAGGTGTTGCTGGCCTTCCCGTACCTCCTCCTCGCCATCGCCGTCGTGTCGGCCCTGGGCCCCGGCGCCCTCAACACCACGATTGCCGTCGGGATCTGGGGCGCGCCGCCGGTCACGCGCATCGTTCGCGGCTCGGTGCTGGCGTTGAAGGAGACCGAGTACGTCAGCGCGGCCCGGGCGCTGGGAGCGCCGAGCCTGATGCTGATCGGCCGGCACATCCTCCCGAACGTCCTGCCGACGGTCGTCGTCTACGGAACGCTCTTCATGGCGAACGCGATCCTGGTCGAGGCGGCCCTGTCGTTCCTGGGACTCGGGGTCCAGCCCCCGACGCCGTCGTGGGGTCTCATGGTGTCGATGGGCCGCGACGTTCTCCTGGTGGCGCCCCACGTCGCGACCATCCCGGGGCTCGCCATCATGGTCGCCGTCCTCGGCTTCAACCTGGTGGGCGACGGCCTCCGCGACGCCCTCGACCCCCGCCTGCGCGGCGCCTGAAGCGCCTTCCCGTCAAGACCGTCGGAGCACCCGGCCCGGCAGGCTGCCGGTGTGCTCGCCGTCGCGGATCACCAGGCGGCCGTTGACCAGGACGTGCTCGATGCCGCGGGGGTACTGGTGGGGCGCCTCGTACGTCGCCCGGTCCTCCACCGTGCGCGGGTCGAAGACCACGAGGTCCGCCCGGGCGCCGACCCGGATCACGCCCCGGTCCGCGAGTCCCAGCCGTCGGGCGGGAAGCCCCGTCATCTTGTAGATCGCCTGCTCGAGCGCGAGGACGCCCTCGTCCCGGCTGTAGCGGCCGAGCACCCGCGGAAAGGTGCCGTAGTTACGCGGATGCGGCATCCCCTGCGCGAGCTCGCCGGAGGCCGCGAGCGCTGACCCGTCGGAGCCGATCATCACCTGGGGGTGGGCCAGCACGCGCCGGACGTCCGCCTCGTCGAGCTGGAAGAGGATCATGGACGCCTTGCCGCGCTCCGCCTCGATCAGCCGGAGCGCCGCCTCGGACGGCGCCAGGCCCCAGGCCCGGCCGAGCTCCGAGAGGCGCCGCCCTTCCGCGTCGCGGCGGGTCGGGGCGTAGGCGATCATGATCGCGTCCCAGCCCACGTTGGCCGCGAAGTTCTCGCGGCTGCCGGTCCCGGCCTCGACCTCGGCCGTGATCCGGGCGCGCGTCGTGGAGTCGGCCAGGCGCGCCAGGGTCGCCTCGATGCCGCCCTCCAGCGCCCAGTCGGGCAGCAGGGTGCGAAGCGTGGTGCTCGAGGCCGTGTAGGGGTAGGCGTCGGCCGTGACGTCGAGGCCGTCCGCCCGGGCGCCGTCGATGAGCGCGAGGGCCTCCGTCACCTTGCCCCAGTGGAGGCGCCCCGCCGCCTTGAGATGGCTCACCTCGACCGGCAGCCCGCCCTCGCGGCCGATCCGGATCGCCTCGCTGACGGCGTCGAGCAGCGTCGTTCCCTCGCCGCGGATGTGGCTCGCGTAGAAGCCGCCCCCGCGCGCCGCCACGCGCGCCAGCTCCACGATCTCGCCCGTGTCGGCGAACGAGCCCGGGGCGTAGATGAGCCCGGTGGACAGGCCCCAGGCGCCGCCCTCCAGGCTTTCCGCCACCAGCCGGCGCATCGTGTCGAGCTCGGCAGCGGTGGGGGGACGGCGGGCGAACCCCATCGCCGCGATGCGGAGCGTTCCATGCCCCACCAGCTGGACCACGTTGAGGGCGCAGCCGTCCCCCTCGAAGCGGTCGAGGTACTCGCCGACCGAACGCCACGAGAGGTCGAGGCCCGGCGGAATGTAGAGGGCGAAGCCCCGGAGATCCTCCCGGAAGGCCGGGTTGACCGGGGCCGGCGAGAAGCCGCAGTTCCCCACTACCTCGGTGGTGACGCCTTGCCGGATCTTGGACTCGGCTCGGCGGTTGCCCCAGAGCCGCCAGTCGGAATGGGAGTGCATGTCGATGAACCCCGGCGCCAGCGTGCGGCCGTGAGCGGGGAGGGTGAGCCCGGCCGGCTCGCGCGCGAGGTCACCGACCGCGGCGATCATCGCGTCGCGGATCCCCACGTCGGCCTGGAACCCCGGAGCGCCGGTCCCGTCGACGACGGTGGCGCCCTCGATCTTGGCGTCGAGCATGCGCGGGTATCCTCGGCCGCCGGCCCGGGTCCCGTCAAGGCCCCGCGACGACGGTTCGCGTGGTCCCTCCGGCTTACGGTATCCTCGGATCAGGAGGATCCCACCATGCAGGAGCCCGGGCGTGACACCGTCGCCGAACGCCTGACCCGCCTCGAGCGCGAGAACCGCCGTCTCAAGCACATGGTCGCGGCCGGCCTCGTCGGGTTGGTGGCCGTCCTCCTGATGGGGCAGGCCCCGGTGGCTCAGGCGCCGAGGATCGTGGAGGCCGAGCGCTTCGTGCTCCGGGATCCGAGCGGAAACGTCCGCGCCACGCTGAGCGTGACGTCGGAGGGGGGAACCGGCCTGAGCCTCATGAACAAGGACGGCACCGTCGGCGCCCTGCTGGTGACGGTCGACGCGGGCTCGGCGCTCGCGCTGGGCGATCCCCATGGGGCCGTGCGGATCGAGCTCGGAAAGACGGCGGAGGCCTGGGGCCTGAGCCTGCGCGACCCCCGCGACGTCCCGCGCGCCAAGCTCCTCGCCCGGGAGACCGGCTCGCATCTGGAGCTGTTCGACGCGAAGGGCATACGGAGGGTGTCGCTGCCGGCCGTCTCCACGGCTACCAGGGGGGCTGCCGCGCCCGAGGCCCGGACGCCACCGGGGAAGCCGAAGGCGCCGGGTGCGGCGCCACGCGCCACGCCCCGGCCGGAGGCTCCGCCGGCCCCGCCGCCCTTGACCCGCTGACGACCCCGCGCCTCGGCGCTCGAAAAAAAATGCGCGGGGCGTGGCTCGCCCCGCGGACGATCTCCGTGTCAGCTTGCCGACACCCTCGAGGGGAAGGCCCGCCCCGCGTGCTATCATCGCAGCCATGGGTCCCGGGCACGAAGCCTCGCGGAACGTGATCCTGGTGGGCTTCATGGGTGCAGGGAAGTCCACGGTCGGGCGCGTCCTCGCCCGCCGGCTCGGCCTCTGCTTCGTCGAGACCGACGACATGATCACCGGCGGGGAGGGGAGGTCGATCCCCCAGATCTTCGCCGAGCACGGCGAGACCTACTTCCGGATGCTCGAGGCCGCCGCCATGGACGCCCTGATGGACAAGCACGGGCACGTGATCGCCACCGGCGGAGGCCTCCCGTGCCGCCCCGGCGCGATGGAGCGCTTGAAGGCGCTCGGCACCGTCGTCTGGTTGGCAGCCGACTTCGACGCGCTCTACCAGCGGGCCGGCCGCGTCGGCAGCCGGCCGATGCTGGCCGGCCGCTCCCGCGACGAGGTCGCGGCGCTCTACGAGACGCGCAAGAGCTGCTACAGCCAGGCGCACCTCGCGATCGAGACGACGCGCCTCGGCGTCGACGCCGTGGTGAGCCGGATCCTGCGCCACCTGCGCGAGCGCGGCCGCCGGGTGACGCCTGGGGTGGCGAGGCCCGTCCCGTGAGCCATCCGCTGCTCGAGCGACTGGCGGAGGGCCCGCTCCTCGCCGACGGGGCGATGGGCACCATGCTCTACGCCCGCGGCGCCCCCCTGGACGCCTGCTTCGACGTGCTGAACCTGCACGATCGGAAGGTCGTCCAGTCGATCCACGGGGAATACCTCAGCGCCGGCGCCGACCTCCTCGAGACGAACACGTTCGGCGCCAACCGCTTCAAGCTGGGCGTCCATGGTCTCGAGGGCCGGGCCCGCGAGATCAACCGCGAGGGGGCCCGCCTGGCCCGCGACGTCCGCGAGACGATGGGGCGCGACGTCTTCGTGCTCGGGTCGGTGGGACCGCTCGGCAAGTACCTCACCCCGCTCGGCACCGTGACCGAAGAGGAGGCCCTGGCGGCCTTCCGCGAGCAGGCCGAAGGGCTCCTCGAGGGCGGCGTCGACGGCTTCGTCGTCGAGACCTTCTCGGACCTGCGCGAGATCGGACTGGCCGTCCAGGCCATCCGGGCGGTGTCGGCCGACCTTCCCGTCATCGCCCAGATGGCGTTCAACGAGGACCGTGTGACCTTCGTGGGCCACGCGCCGGCCGACGTGGCGCGCGAGCTCCGGACGCTACCGGTCCAGCTCATCGGCGCCAACTGCTCGGTCGGCTCGAGCGTGCTCTACGACGTCCTGGTCCTCCTCCAGCAGGCGGCGCCCGAGCGCCCGATCGCCATTCAGCCGAACGCCGGCCTGCCGAGCCGGGTCGGCGAGCGGCTCATCTACCTCTCGTCGCCGACGTACATGGCGGACTACGCGGGGCGCATGCTCGACGCCGGGGCCCGGCTGGTGGGCGGCTGCTGCGGGACGACGCCGGCTCACGTCCGGGCCATGCGCGAGGCCGTGGATCGCCACGTCCCCGACGCCGCCCGCGCGCGGCGTGGCATCTTCATCACCCCGGCGGCGAGCCTGGCCGCCGAGGCGGCCCCCGTCGGCGCCACGGCCGAGCCCACCCGGCTCGAAGCGCGGCTCATGGCGCGGGAGTTCCTGGTCACCGTGGAGCTCGACCCGCCGCGCGGGCACAACATCGAGAAGCTCGTTCAGGGGGCCAAGCTCCTGGCCGAGCGCGGCGTCGAGGTGGTCGACATCAATGACGGCTCGCTGGGGCGCGTCCGGATGTCCGTGCTGCCGACCGCGATCGTGGTGCGGGAAGCGACCGGCCTCGACATCAACATGCACTTCACCTGTCGCGATCGGAACCTGATGGGCATCCAGGCGGATCTCCTGGGGGCCCACGCCCTCGGCATCCGGAACATCCTGGCCATGACCGGCGATCCGCCCCGAGCCGGCGACTACGTCAACGCCACCGCCGTGTTCGACGTCGACGCCATCGGGCTCGTGCGGATCGTCAAGGGGATGAACGGGGGCGTGGACGCGACCGGGAACTCGATCGGGGAGCCCACGGCCTTCGTGATCGGGGTCGCCCTCGACCCCGGGGCGCCGGACCCGGAGCGGGAGGCCGATCGGTTTCGCCAGAAGGTCGAGGCCGGCGCCAGCTGGGCCCAGACCCAGCCGATCTACAACCTGGCCCAGCTCGAGCGCTTCCTCTCGCGGCTCGGCCGGGTCCCGGTCCCGATCGTGGTGGGGATCCTGCCCCTCCATTCCTGGCGTCACGCGGAGTTCCTCCACAACGAAGTACCCGGGATCAGCATTCCCGATGCGGTCCGCGCCCGCCTCCGACAGGCCGGCGATCATGCCCTGCGTGTCGGGATCGAGACCGCCCAGGACATCCTGGCCGAGGTGCGCGGCCGCTACGCCGGGGCCTACCTCATGCCGTCGTTCGGGCGCTTCGAGGTGGTCGCCGAGGTCCTCGACGTCCTCCGCTGACGCCTCCCCTGGCGCGGCCGGGTTTGACATCCCCGTGACAACCACTCGCCGGCCGGGCGTACACTCGTAGGAGACGGATCCCAGACAGGGAGGAGGTCTCGATGCTGATCCGGCGAGCTCCCTACGCGAGGATGTTCACGTGGTCGGAGGTCACCGACCACCGGCTCTACCTGAACCGGCGGGCTTTCATGGCCGGCGCGGCGGCGCTGGCCCTGGGCGCCGGCGAGCGGGCGGAGGCGACGCCGAAGCCCCCGACGCCCGGGGCGCCCCTCAAGGCGGCGCGGAACGCGGGCCTGAGCTCGACCGAGCCGGCCACCAAGTTCGAGGCGGCCACCACCTACAACAACTTCTACGAGTTCGGCGTCAACAAGGAGGATCCGGCCGAGAACGCCCACCTCCTCCGCCCGCGGCCGTGGTCCGTCAAGGTCGAGGGCCACGTCGCCAGGCCTCGGACCTACGACATCGACGAGCTCCTCAAGCTGGCCCCCCTCGAGGAGCGGATCTACGCGCTCCGCTGTGTCGAAGGGTGGTCGATGGTGATTCCCTGGATCGGGTTCCCGCTCAGCGCGCTGCTCAAGCGGGTGGAGCCCACCAGCCAGGCCAGGTACGTGGAGTTCACGACGCTCCTCGATCCCGAGCAGTTCCCCAGCCAGCGCAAGGGCTTCTTCAACTTCACCAGCCTCGACTGGCCGTACGTGGAGGGCCTGCGGCTCGACGAGGCGCTCCACCCGCTGACGCTCCTGACCGTCGGGATGTACGGGCAGGTGCTGCCGAACCAGAACGGCGCCCCCATCCGGGTGGTCGTGCCGTGGAAGTACGGATTCAAGAGCGCCAAGTCCATCGTCCGCATCGGGCTCGTGAGCGAGGAGCCGAAGAGCGCCTGGAACAAGGCCGCTCCCCAGGAGTACGGCTTTTACTCCAACGTGAACCCGACCAAGGACCACCCCCGCTGGAGCCAGGCGACCGAGCGCCGGATCGGCGAGTTTCGGCGCCGCAAGACGCTCATGTTCAACGGCTACGCCGAGCAGGTCGCTTCGCTGTACGCCGGGATGGACCTGAACAAGCACTACTAGACCCGGGGGCCGGGCCGCCCACCGAGCCGGGTGGCGGGCCGACGACTGAGGACGACGGGATGCGACGGCTCTCGGCCCGGATCGCGCTGAAGAGCGGCGTGTGGGCCGCCTGCCTCACGCCGCTCGCGCTCGTCGTCTACTGGACGGTCGCCGACGACCTCGGCATCAACCCGATCGAGGCGGTCACCCGGTGGCTGGGCGTCTGGACGCTCCGGCTGCTCCTGCTGAGCCTCACCATGACCCCGCTGCGCCTCCTGTTCGGCCTGTCGTGGCCGATCACGCTGCGCCGCCTGCTCGGGCTCTTCGCCTTCTTCTACGCGACGCTGCACTTCGGGGTCTGGATCGTCGTGGACCACTTCTTCGACTGGCCGACGATGGGGGCCGACATCGCCAAGCGGCCCTACATCATGGCCGGCCTGGGGGCCCTCGTCATGCTCGTCCCGCTGGCCGCCACGTCCACGGCCGGAATGGTGAAGCGACTCGGCGCCCCGGCCTGGCGGCGCCTCCACCGGCTCGCCTACCTGGCCGCGGTCCTGGCCGTCCTCCACTTCCTGTGGCTGGCGAAGGTCGGACGGGTCACCCCCTTCCTCTATGCCGCGTGGCTTGCGCTCGTCCTCGGGATCCGGCTGTGGGCCGCCGCCCGGCGGATCGTCGCGCGGCGCCGCCGGCGCCGGGCGGAGGCGGACGCCGTCCCGGCCTGACTCCGAGCAGTGACTCCCCGGAGGCGATGCAGGAGGCAGACATGAACATCGCGAGCATCCTCTCAACCAAGGGCATCAAGGTCTTCACGGTCCGGCCGGAGCAGTCGATCCGGCAGGCGCTCGCGCTGCTCGCCGAGCACAACGTGGGGGCGCTGGTCGTCGTGGACGAGACCAACCGGCCCGTCGGGATCGTCTCGGAGCGCGACATCGTCCGGGAGGCCGCCCGGAACGAGCAGCTCTTCTCCCGCATCGTCGGGGAGATCATGACCAGGGATCTCGTGGTCGGAGTGCCGCAGGACGACCTGAAGTCGGTCGGCCACACCATGACCGAGAAGCGGATCCGGCACCTGCCGGTGGTCGACCAGGGGAAGCTCGTCGGCATCGTCTCCATCGGGGACATCGTGAAGACGCAGCGGGACCAGTACGAAGGCGAGGTCGACACGCTGCAGACCCAGATCCTCGAGGAGCACTGATGGCGGCCCCCGGCACCGAGGCCGACCCGCTCCGCGTCGCCATCGTCGGGGCCGGGCCGACCGGGTTCTATGCCGCGGAGCAGCTGTTCAAGCCGCCCGGGCTCGTCGTTCGGCTCGACATGTTCGACCGCGTGCCGACGCCCTACGGGCTGGTCCGGGCCGGCGTGGCGCCCGATCACCAGAAGATCAAGTCGGTGACGGTCGCCTTCGACCGGATCGCGGCCAATCCCCGCTTCCGGTTCTTCGGGTCCGTCGAGCTCGGCAAGCACCTGACCCGGGACGACCTGCGCGACCACTACCATCAGATCCTCTACACGACCGGGGCCCAGACCGATCGGCGGATGGGCATCCCGGGTGAAGATCTCTCGGGGAGCCACGCCGCGACCGAGTTCGTCGCCTGGTACAACGGCCACCCCGACTACCGGGACTGCCAGTTCGACCTGAGCCAGGAGCGCGCGGCGGTGGTCGGCGTGGGCAACGTCGCCATCGACGTCGCCCGCATCCTCTGCCGCTCCCCGGAAGAGCTGGAGGCCACCGACATCGGCGAGCACGCCCTCGAGGCCCTGCGCCGCAGCCGGATCCGGGAGGTGTACCTGCTCGGGCGCCGGGGACCCGCTCAGGCGGCCTTCACCAACCCCGAGCTCAAAGAGCTCGGCGAGCTGACGGCGGCCGACATCGTGGCGCTCCCCGAGGAGGTCGAGCTGGATCCGCTCACCCGGGCCGAGCTCGAGCGCACCCAGGACCGGATCACGCTCAAGAAGGTGGAGATCCTGCAGGGCTACGCCGCGCGCAAGCCGGCCGGCAAGCCCCGCCGGCTGATCCTGCGCTTCCTGGTGTCGCCGGCCGAGCTCACCGGCGACGAGGCCGGCCGCGTCGTGGCCATGCGCCTCGTCCGCAACGAGCTCTTCACCACTCCGGCCGGGACGTTACAGGCGCGGCCGACGGAGCGGTTCGAGATCCTGCCGGTCGGCCTCGTCTTCCGGTCGGTCGGCTACCGGGGAGTGCCGCTGCCCGGCGTGCCGTTCAACGAGAAGTGGGGCGTGATCCTGAACGAGAAGGGACGGGTGATCGACCCCGAGACGCAGGCGCCCGTGGTCGGCGAGTACACGGCTGGCTGGATCAAGCGGGGCCCGACCGGCGTCATCGGCACCAACAAGCCGGACGCGGCCGAGACGGTGGCCTGCATGCTGGAGGATCTGGCCCGCGGGGCGATCCTCCGGCCGGCCCATCCCGAGCCCGCCGCCGTCGAGGCCCTCGTCCGGCAGCGGCAGCCGCACTACTTCTCGTACGCGGACTGGCGCCGGCTGAACGAGCTGGAGGTCGCCCGGGGCCAGCCGGCCGGACGGCCCCGGATCAAGTTCACGCGCGTCGAGGAGATGCTGGCCGCGCTGGGCCGCTAGATCTTTCGGGGGGGTCTCGGAAGACCCCCCGATGCCCCCCCGTCGTGGCGGCGGCGAAGCCGCCGCTCGGAGCATTCCTCGATGTACCACGCGCTCGGTGGTCGGCGCCGGGTTACCCCGGCGCACCGATGGGCGGGTGCCGGGCGCCTACGGCGGCTGGCCCAAGCTCGCGCTAAACCGCGCGTGATGGCTGCGTGGTGCCCCGCACTACCAGCGGATGTCGCGCTGGACAGGCAGCCGGTGCTGGTCCTGGCGGGCCTCGATCGGCCAGCTCCGGAACTCCTCCAGCCAGATGAGCATCTCCTTCATGATGATCTCGAGGATCCGGCGGCCTTTCTCGGCGGTGGCCTTCGTCGGGTCGCCGTGGACGCCCGTCTTGGTCCAGCGGCCCCAGAAGTCGTTGAAGCGGACGGCCGTGGTGCTGTCCGAGGTCATCGTCCGGCCGACCCGGTCGTTGTCGGCTACCGCCTTGTCGAGCTGGACGCGCTCCCCGGCGAAGTGCAGGTAGAGCGAGGTCTCCCACTCGTCGGCGTGGGCGTATACCCCGGTCTCCAGGACCTTCAGGCTCTCGTCCCGCCCCATGTTGTAGTAGCCGAAGGCGCAGCAGAGGGCGGGGGTCTCGAGCACGGTCCGGCGCGCGATCAGGTCCACCATCGGCATGTTGGAGCCGTGGCCGTTGACGACCGCGATTCGCTTGAAGCCGTGATAGGCGACGCTCTTGGTCACGTCCACGCAGAAGTCGATGAAGTGCTGCGGCTCGACGTGGATGGTGCCCGGGAAATCGAAGTGGTGCATGTTGAGGCCGTAGGGAATCCCGGGCAGCACCAGCACCGCGCCGGGAGCCCGGCGGGCCAGCTCGCGACAGACGGACTCGGCCAGGAACAGGTCGGTGTCCAGCGGCAGGTGAGCTCCGTGTTGCTCGGTGGAGCCGGTCGGCAGGATGACGACCTTTTCCCGCTCGATGGCGTCGTTCATCTCGGGCCAGGTGAGCTTGTTGTACTCCCACATGTCACGGGCCACGGCTCCCTCCCTCACTGGTAGACGATGACGCTCCGCTTGACCTCCCCCTGCTGGAGGAGATCGAAGGCGTGGTTGATCTCCTCGAGGGGAAGACGCCGGCTGATCAGCTCCCGGACCTTGAGCCGGCCGTCCATGAACAGGTCGATGAGCAGGGGCAGGTCGACCTTCTGGCGCGAGCCGCCGAACGAGCTGCCGGTCAGCACACGCTCCTGCAGGAGCATTCCCGGGTCGATCGAGAGCCGGGTGCCGGCCGGGGAGAGTCCGATCACGACCGCCATGCCGCCGCGATGGACGGCGTGAAAGGCCTGCTCGATGGTGCGCTGGGTACCGACGACCTCGAAGGCGAAGTCGGCGCCGCCGTGCCCGGCCAGCTCGTGGATGCGGGCGACCGGGTCCTCGCGGGCCGCGTCGACCCGGTGGGTCGCCCCGAACTCCTCGGCCCAGGCGAGCTTCTGGGGGAGGACGTCCACCGCGATGATCTTCGCCGCGCCCATGAGCCGCGCCGCCTGGATGACGTTCAGCCCGACGCCGCCGCACCCGAACACGGCGACCGTGCTGCCCGCCGGCACCCTGGCGCGGTTCATCACGGCGCCGGCGCCGGCCGTGACGGCGCAGCTCACCAGGCACACGACGTCGAGCGGGGCGTCCCGGCGGATCGGGATCACCCCGTGCTCCAGGAGCACCGCGTGGGTGGCGTAGGAGGAGACCTGGAGGAAGTGGTTGAGCGCCTGGCTCCCCTTGCGGAAGCGGGAGGTGCCGTCGAGCATCAGGTGGCGCGGCTTGTCGCGGAGGGCACAGAGGTTCGGGCGGCCGACGATGCAGTACCGGCACGTGCCGCACGACGGGATGTAGCTCGTGACGACGTGATCGCCCGGCCGGACCCACTCGACCCCCGGTCCCACCTTCTCGACGACGCCGGCGCCCTCGTGGCCGAGCACGACCGGCAGCGGGTGCGGCAGATCGCCGGTGATCACGTGGAGGTCGCTGTGGCAGATCCCGCTCGCCACGTACCGGACCAGCACCTCGTGCGGTCCCGGCTCGAGGACGTCCACATCTTCGACCACCAGGGGTTGCTTCAGCTCGTACAGGACGGCGGCTCTGGCGCGCATGAGCTCCTCCCTGTGTGCCGCGCCCACGGCAGTGGCCCGCGGACGGCGGACACCACGATAGGCGCTCGGCGGAGCGCGGGTCAAGCCCCGGCATCCCGCCCCGACGTTCCGCTGGCCGAGTCCCCTCAGGCCCTCATGCCGAGGGTGTGGGCTCTCGCGCTCGCACATGACCACCTCGCCACCTGATGTTCCGCTCCGAGCGGCGGCTTTGCCGCCGCACCGACTCTTGGGGGAGGCCTCGGAGGGGTGTTCCGACACCCCCTCCGAAACTCCGCTCAGGCGCCGGCGGCGAGATCCTCGAGGATCGCGTGGGCGGCGTTGTGCCCGGGGGCTCCGGTCACCTCGCCCCCCGGGTGGGTGCCGGCGCCGCAGAGGTAGAGGCCGGGCAGCGGGGTGCGGTAGCGCGCCCAGCCCGGCAGCGGCCGGCGCGCGAACATCTGGGCGGGCACGATGTCGAGGTGGCGGATGTTGCCGTCGGTGAGGCCGACGCGCGCCTCGAGGTCGGCCGGGGTGAAGAGGACCCAGTCGACCAGGGCCCGGCGGAAGTTGGGCGCGTAGGCCGTGAGGAGGTCGACGAGCTGCTCGCCGACCGCCTGCCGGCGCGTCTCCCATGACCCCTCGCGGAGCCGGACCGGCGCCCACAGCGCCCAGACCGAGACCACGTGGTGGCCCGGGGGAGCCAGCGTCGGGTCGTAGACCGACGGGATCTGCACCTCCATGAGGGGCGTCCGCGAGGGATGGCCCGCCTGGGCGTCCTGCCACGAGCCGAGGAAGGCCTCCACCGAGGGGCAGATCTTCACCTGGGCGAGGTAGCGGGGATCGGGGTCGCGCCCGAGATACGCCGAGAAGTCGGGCAGCTCGCGGAGCGCGGCGTGAAACTTGAGGTAGGCGGCGCGGGTCGAGAGCTGCGCCACCTCGGTCCGGAAGCCGGCCGGCAGCGCATCCTCCGGGACGAGGCGCAGGAACGTGCGCTTGGGGTCGGCGTTGGAGACGGTGAGGGAAGCGCGGAGCACCTCGCCGCCATCCAGGACCACGCCCGCGGCGCGACCCGCCTCGACGTGCACCCGGGCCACCGAGGCGCCGGTCCGGATCTCGACGCCCGCCTCGCGCGCCGCACGGGCCATCGCCTGGGTGATGGCGCCCATGCCGCCCCTGACGATGCCGACGGTGCCCGGCGCCGAGCGAAGGTTCACCTTGATGTAGGCGTAGCACAGGGCGCTCCCCGGGAGCCGCGGGTCGCCGATGTCCTGGGCATTGAGCGTGTGGGCGCGCAGCACGTCGGATTCGAAATGCTCGTGGACGAGGTCCCACATGGGGCGGGTGAGGAGCGTCTGCCAGAGCGCTTCGTCCTCGGTGCCGCGGACGCGGTCCGCGATCTCGGCCTCGGTCGGCGCCGGTGCGAGGAAGTAGGGATGGAGGAGGCGGGCCGCGCGCTCCCAGAAGTCCATCCACCGGAGGTAGGCGGCGGCGTCACGCCGCGAGTGGCGCTCGATCCCCGCGGCCGTCCGGGCGTGATCGTCCCACACGACGAGGCTCCGGCCGTCAGGAAAGGGATGGAAGCGGGCGGGGTCGAGGCCGAAGACCTCGAAGCCGTGACGGGTGAGCTCGAGGTCGACGATGACCTTCTCCTGGAGGAGGTGGCAGATGTAGGAGCAGGACGAGAGGCGGTAGCCGGGGAAGAGCTCTTCGGTGATACAGGCGCCCCCGACCAGCTCCCGGCGCTCGAGCACGAGGACCTCGAGCCCGCCGCGGGCCAGGTAGGTGGCGGCGACCAGGCCGTTGTGGCCCGCGCCGATCACGATGGCATCGTACCGTCCCGGCATCGCCGGCATGGTCGCGCGGTACCCGGGGCGCTGTCAACCCGGGGCCGCTCCGCCCGGGCTTGACTTGCGGGCGCGACGGGTGATACCCCGGGCACACGGCGCGCGCTCACGCGCCGGCCGTCAACGTCCCGTCAATGGGCGCAAGATCGCGAATCGAAAGGACCGGAGGTACAGAGGACTGAGGGAACGTCGAGACAGGCCGCGTCGCCCGCAGCGTCTGGCGGTATACGCAGACCTGCGCATCCTGTGGCCGAATTCGAGTTAGGCGTAGCGTTAGGGGGCGAATGCCGCGACGGTAATGGACAGAGAACCGAAACTCGCGTACCTCGCCAGCGCGTTCCCGGCGGTGACGAGCTATGCTGAGCCGTCTCGATTTCGACGGAGGGCTGGTATGACGGATCCCCGACTCGTGCTCACGGCCATCCTGGTCATCGCCCTCCTCGCCGCGCCGCTCGCCGCAGAGGCGCAGCCGACACCGAAGCCCGCGCGGGTCGCGCTCGTGTGTGGGGCGCGCTGCGAAGGCGGAGGCTACGACGCGCTTCGGCAGGGGCTCCGCGAGCTGGGGCGGGTCGAGGGCCGCAACCTCGTCCTCGACGTGCGAGGCGCCGAGGGGCGACCGGATCGTCTGCCCGCCCTCGTGGCCGAACTGGTCGCGGGCAAGCCCGACATCATCGTCGCCGTCTCACCACAGCCGGCCCGCGCGGCGAAGGACGCGGCCGGGGCTATTCCCGTCGTCTTCGTGGCGGTGGCCGATCCGATCGCAATTGGGCTCGTCCCGAGCCTTGCCCGGCCAGGGGGAAACGTGACAGGTCTGAGCACCGTGGTTCCGGGGGGCTTCATGGGCAAGATGCTCCAGTTGCTGAAGGAAGCGGTGCCGCCGGCCTCCCGCATCGCGGTGCTCTGGAGCTCGAAGAACCCTCTCCATGTTGACTTAATCCCGAAGGAGCTGACACCGTCGGCCGAGCCCCTCGGCGTGCGGCTCCAGATGCTGGATGTCACCGAGCCCGCTGGCATCGCGCCCGCGGTCGAGGCCGCCGTGCGCGGGCGCGCGCAAGCGCTGCTCGTCCTGGGTGATCCGGTGTTCCACCGGCCCTTCGGACGGGTGCCCGAGCTGGCTTTGCGAGCCAAGCTGCCTTCCCTGTATCTCGACCGCGACGTGGTGACGGTGGGAGGAGGGCTGCTGTCCTATGGCCCCGACTGGGGCGTGATGTTCCGCCGCGCCGCCACCTACGTGGACAAGATCCTGAAAGGCGCCATGCCCGGCGACCTGCCCGTCGAGCAGCCCACCAAGTTCGACTTCGTGATCAATCTGAAGACCGCGAGAGCCCTGGGCCTGATGATCCCCCCCTCGGTGCTCGCGCGGGCCGACGAGATCATCGAGTAGTGAGCATGCTGACGAACCGGAGGGCCGCGAGCGCTACGAGCATCAATCGGACGAGGAGGCCCTTGCGGAAGATGAGGCGGCTTATGAGTCGACGACCCACACAGTGATGGAGGTGCCGGTGGACAGCCTGCAGCCGCGCCTGAAGGGCAGGCTCTTTAGGTCCCGGCAGGGGCCCTGAGGAGTGCTCCCACCCGAGCCAACCCGAGGAGGTCGTATGATTCGCTTTCTGCTCATTCTGTTCGTGTTCGCGGTGGCGCACCCGCTGGCCGCTCAGGAGCAGCCTCGCGTGGGGGGCGTCCTCAAGGCCGCCATGATCGGGGAGCCGCCTTCCCTCGACCTGCACTGGACCACCGCCGTCATCACCCAGCAGATCGCCTGGCACGTCTACGAGACCCTCTTCACCTACGACCGCGACTTCAATCCCATTCCGATGCTGGCGGAGTCCGCCGACGTCGCCGACGGCGGGCGGCGGGTGACGATCGCGCTCCGCCGGGGCGTCCGGTTCCACAATGGCAAGGAGATGACCTCGGCTGACGTCGTGGCCTCCCTCAAGCGCTGGGGGGCGCGGGCGACGCCGGCCAAGCCGGTCTGGAAGTCCGTGGAGGCCGTGGAGGCGAAGGACCCGTACACGGTCGTCATCCACCTCAAGGAGCCCTCGGGCTCGCTGATCCCGGCCTTGGCGAGACCCAACAACGGGGCGGCGATCTACCCGAAGGAGGTCGTCGAGCGGGCGGGTGCGGATGGCCAGATCGCCGAGTTCGTCGGCACCGGGCCGTTCCGGTTCGTGGAGCACAGGCCCGACCGCCACATCAAGGTGGCCCGCTTCAAGGAGTACGCGGCCCGGGCGGAGGCACCAAACGGCTACGGCGGTCGGCGGACCGCGTACGTGGACGAAATCCTCTTCATCCCGGTGCCCGACGTTCCCGTGCGGATCGCCGGCGTCGAGACCGGCGAGTATCATTACGCAATCTCGCTCAAAGGGGACCTCTACGAGCGGATCAAGGCGCTGCCGGGTGTCGAACCGGTCATCCTGAAGCCGTACGGGTGGGCGACGGCGGTCCTCAACACGAAGCAGGGGGCCATGGCCGACAAGCGGTTCCGCCAGGCCTTCCTCGCGGCGCTCGACATGGAGCCGATCATGGCGGCCGGCTTCGGGCACCCAGCCTTCTACCGGCTCGACCAGTCGGTCCACTACCGGGAGCAGCCGTGGTACTCGACGGTGGGCGGCGACCAGTACAACCAGAAGAATCCCGAGAAGGCCCGCCGCCTGTTGCGGGAAGCCGGCTACGCGGGCCAGCCGATCCGGTGGATCACGACCAAAGAGTACGAGTGGATGTACAAGAACGCCCTCGTCGCCAAGCAGCAGCTCGAGGCGGTGGGCTTCCGGATCGATCTTCAGGTGCTCGACTGGGCGACCCTGGTGCAGCGGCGCAACAAGCCGGAGCTGTACGACGTCTTCTCGACCGGGTTCTCGTTCAACCACGACCCGGCGCTCGCGACCGCGCTCCAGTGCAGCTGGCCGGGGTGGTGGTGCCACCCCGAGAAGGAGAAGCTCTTGGAGGCGATGGCCCGGGAGCATGACACGAAGAAGCGCCGGGAACTCATGGATCGGATCCAGGCGATTTTTTACGACGACGTGCCGCGCATCAAGTTCGGCGACTACTTCCAGCTCGAGGCCAAGCGCAAGGAGCTGCGCGGCTTTCAGCCGACCCCCGAGCTGTTCTTCTGGAACACCTGGCTTGCCCACTGAGAGGCCTGCTCTCGCGTGAAGACGTACATCCTCCGGCGGCTCCTGGCGGTGGTGCCGGTCATGCTGGTGGTGGCGACGGTGGCGTTCGTCCTCGTCCACCTGGCGCCCGGCGACCCGGCCAGCGTGATCGCCGGGCCCTACGCGTCGCCCGAAGACGTCGCCAAGCTGCGGCAGCAGCTCGGGATCGACCGGCCGCTCCACGTCCAGCTGGGGCGTTGGTACTGGCGGCTGCTCCACGGCGACCTGGGGAACTCGATCTTCCTGCGGCGACCCGTGATCGAGGCGATTCTCGACCGGGCCGAGCCGACGCTGCTCCTCACCACGGCCGCGACGCTGCTGGCCGTGCTCGTCGGCGTCCCGGCCGGGATCGTGTCCGCGCGGCGCCACGGCGGCTTCGTGGACCAGAGCCTCATGGTTCTGGCCCTCCTGGGGACCTCGGTGCCGAACTTCCTCCTCGGACTCCTCATGATCCTCGTCTTCGCGGTCTGGCTCGGCTGGTTCCCGGTGGCCGGCTACGTGCCGCTGGAGTCCGGGCTCTGGCGGACCCTCCGCTCCCTGCTCATGCCGGCCGTCGCCCTCGGCCTGGTCCAGTCGGCGCTCATCGCGCGGATCACGCGGTCGGCGATGCTGGACGTCCTGCGCGAGCAGTTCATCCTGGCCGGGCGAGCCAAGGGACTGCCGGAGGAGAGCGTCGTGTACAAGCACGCGCTCAAGAACGCCTTCGTCCCGACGCTGACGGTGATCGGCATCTCCTTCGCCGTGCTCCTGGGCGGTGCCGTCATCATCGAGCAGGTGTTCAACATCCCGGGTCTCGGTCGCCTCATCATCTCGGCGGTGCTGCGCCGTGACTATCCCGTGATCCAGGGCGTCATCCTGGTCATCGCCGGGGTCTACGTGCTGGTGAACCTCGCGGTGGACCTGGCGTACCTGGCCCTCGATCCCCGGATCCGGTACCAGTGAGCTCCGTCGGGGTGCCGTCGAGCGTGGCGGTGGGCGCCCGGCCCGAGCCGGGTCGGGTGGCCGCCTGGGGAGCCTGGACCTGGCTCGCCCTGCTGAGCCGCCGGCGGGTGACCCTGGTCGGCGGGCTGCTGGTCGCGCTGAATTTCCTGGTGGCGGCGCTGGCGCCGGCCCTGGCGCCCTGGGACCCGCTGGCCCTCGACGTCCAGGGCCGACTCCGGGGCCCGGGCGCCGGCCACTGGTTCGGGACGGACGACGTCGGGCGGGACGTGCTGAGCCGCGTCCTCTACGGGGCGCGCATTTCCGTCATGGTGGGCGGGCTCGTGGTCGTGCTGTCGGTGGCCGCCGGTCTCGTGGTGGGCCTGGCGGCCGGCTACTACCGGCGCCTCGACGGGATCCTCATGCGGATGATGGACGGCCTGATGGCCTTTCCGGCCATCATCCTCGCGATCGCCCTGATGGCCTCGCTCGGCCCGAGCCTCCAGAACGTGATCGTGGCCCTCGGCGTCGTCTACGCGCCGCGGATCGCGCGCATCGTGCGCGGCTCGGTGCTGGTGGTGCGTGAGCTTCCATACGTCGAGGCGGCCCAAGCTCTCGGGGCTTCCGACGTCGCCGTCATCGTCCGCCACGTCCTCCCCAACTGCCTGTCGCCGGTCATCGTGCAGGCCACGTTCATCTTCGCGCTGGCGGTGCTCGGGGAGGCGGCGCTCTCCTTCCTCGGCGTGGGCGCGCCACCCTTCGTCCCCTCCTGGGGCAACATCCTGGCCGAGGGCCGGCTCTACATCCAGCAGGCACCCTGGCTCACCGTCTTCCCGGGCGTGGCGATCATGGCGACCATCCTCGGCTTGAATCTCTTCGGGGACGGCCTCCGGGACCTCCTGGACCCCCGGCTCCGGGGGGTGTCAGGAGGAGCGCGCAGCGTATCCTGAGGCCGTCACGCGACTCCCAGATGAGAGCGGCGAACTTGTTGCGCGAGCCGGGGCGCCTGCGTTATAAAAGAGAGCCGTGACGAAGCCCTCGTTGTCCGCGATGCAGTCGGTCATCGGACTCCTGGCCGGGGTCATCTCGATCGTGGGAGGCACCTATTCCCTCGTGAAGTTCTTCGAGCCGAGCCCGAGCTTCGGAGAGGTGGTCGCGGTGGTCCGCGAGGCCAGGACCGACAGGCCCGTGCCGGATGCGACCATCGAGATCTACACGCGGGAGAACGCGCTGGTCACCACCCTGGCGCCGGCGGGCAACGGCCGGGCGCGCCAGCCCCTGAAGGAGGGACCGTACCGGCTCCGCGTGAGCCATCCGCGGTTCGGCGCCGAGGTGCGGCAGATCCAGGTGCTGTCCGGACAGACGGCGGAGGTGCGGATCCAGCTCACGCAGAGGACCGGGGGGTCGTCCCCGCTGGGGAGCGCGACCCGCGCCGTCACCGAAGGGGCGGGCGCCGTGGAGCGGTTCATCCGCGGGTTCAGGCTCTAGTAAATGGGAGGGGGGCCTCGACGGCCCCCTCCCAAACCTCCCCCAGGAGAGGTTGCGGCGGCGAAGCCGCCGCTCGGACGGCTGTTCAGTGCAGAGCAAACTCGGTCCGGGGCGCGCCTTGGTCCGACACACTCCTAGGTCATTTTGGGGGTCTCGGCGCCCCCCCGATGCCCCCCGCTCCCCCGGACCTCTGGGGCCACGCCACCGCGATTCCCTTGCGTTTCCCATGGCCTGAGGTATACTGATATCGGTTCGCCGGTTCTGCGCCACGCCTTTGTGGCCTCCTGACCTGGCCTCGCCTCCGACGGCCTCTTCCGCGTCTCCGGGGCGATTACTCGATGCGGAAGTTCTCCGGCCCCGGACTCGGGGTCGAAGGAGGCATTCGATGCCATCCAAGTTGTATGTCGGCGGTCTGTCGTACTCCACCACCTCCGAGAGCCTGCGCGAGTACTTCACCCAGTGCGGCGCGGTCGAGTCCGCCACGGTGATCACCGACCGGTTCTCGGGGCAGTCCCGCGGCTTCGGCTTCGTGGAGATGTCCACGGAGGCGGAGGCCCAGGCGGCCATCTCCAAGCTGAACGATCAGCCCTTCGAGGGCCGGCGGCTCACGGTGGCTCCCGCGAACTCGCAAGGTCAGCGCTCCGGCGCTGGCGGCGGGTCACGCAGCGGCGGCGGGTACCGCTCGGGCGGTGGTGGCGGCTTCGGGGGGGGTGGCGGCGGTCAGCGTCGCGCTCCCCGCTGGTAGACCGGCCGACCCGGTCTCGTAGCAAGGACGGCGCAGGCGGCCTCGGGCCCCTGCGCCGTTTCGCTTTATTTAAAAGGGCGGCGGCGCGAAAGGGAGGCCGAGCGCGAGGCCGACCCCCCACAGGAGGAGCAGCGCGCCGACGGGGGCGGTGATCCACCGGCCCCAGGCGACGGCCTTTTCCACGAACATCACGGCGGCCAGGGCCAGCATCCAACCGACGTTGACGCCGCCCACGGCGAACATCAGGACCATCAGCGCCCAACAGCACCCCACGCAGAAGAGCCCGTGCCGGAGTCCGAGGGCGAAGGCCGCCCATCGGCGGTCGCCGCCGTGCCAGTGGCTGGCGAGGAACCCCACCGGCGAGCGGCACTGCTGGAGGCAACTATACTTGAGCGGGGTGAACTGGAAGAGACCGGCCAGCAAGAGGGCCGCCGCGGCGCCGAGCGAGCCGGCCGCCCCGCCGGCGCCGGCGGCCGCGACGACCCGGTGGATCAGGGTGTCGCCCAGGAATGCGGCGACCCCGAACAGCCCCCACATCGCGAGGTAGCCGGCGACGAGGAGCCCCAGCGCCCGGCGAGCATGCTCGTGCCGTCGGCTGATGGTCCGGAAGACGGTCACCAGCGGCAGGCTCGACGGGAGCATCATCGCCACCGACATCACGGTCCAGCCGACGACGAAGACGGCGAGGCGAGCGCCGTAGGGGAGGGCCGTCGCGTCGATGGCCACCCGGTGGTCGAGGTAGCCGGCGTAGGGCGAGGCCCCCACCGCGGCCAGCGCGAGCCAGGCCCCCATCACCAGGGCGGCGAAGGCACCGCCGAAGAGAAGGCGCTCCGTCCGCGCGTCCGCCGTCACCGGCGCTCCCTAGGCCGCGAAGCGGAAATTGCCCTGGATCGCGTTCCGCCCGAAGAAGGACCAGGTCATGCCGTGCTGGGGCAGGTTCACGCGATGGTGGGAGGCCTTGGCGACGTATGCCGGCGAGCCCGGAATGGTGCTGAAGATCGTGTCGCGGATGGTGGTGGGGTTCCCGTCCTTGTCGGTGTAGGGCGCCATCTCCGCGTCCACCACGTCGCCGATCTTGAGCGAGCCCTTCCCCTTCTCGAGCCGGTAGTCGATGGGGGCGCTGTAGACCCCCAGCACCTCGCCGATGAGCTGGGCCAGGTCGCCGAGCGGCCCGCCGAGCTTGCCGGCCCACGCGTCGACCAGCGCCTCCTTCTGCGGCGGGGTGGCGCGGTCGTCCACGTAGAGCGCGAGCTTCCAGTTGCCCTTCAGGATGTTGCCCGGGATGTGGGCGACGCCGGCGATGCAGAGGCCGGAGACGTCGACCCCGCGGATCGTCCCGCGGTCGATCCGGTAGCAGATGAAGGCGTCGCAGGTGCGCCCGTCGGGATCCTCGCCGATCCAGCAGGGGCAGGGCGCCGCGCAGGAACAGGCCTCGAGGAGTGAGCCTTCGAGCTGATAGTTCGCCATGACCGGACCTCCTTACCAGGGGGCGGCAGTCGCCCCGTCGGCGATGCGTTGGACATCTTCTGCGAGGAGATCCCCCAGAGCCAGCATGACGAGCAGGGGCACCACGCGGAGCTTCATCGGGGGGAGCCTCCCTTTGCAGCGTTCGTCTGAAGGGCGCGGCGGATGAAGAGAGACTAGGCGACCCCCGAGGAGGTGTCAAGCGGGAGAGTCGGCCCCGCGGACCGCCAGGCCCGGCCCGCTTGTGGGCGGGCGCGTCAGGGAGGGACAATGGGATGACTGGGAGTGCCGCGGGAAGACTGCGGCGTGTCCGGAGAGTGGCCGGGGGAGCCCGGCAGGAGGTGGGCGATGAGTATCGTCGCGATTTCCCAGACCCTCGGCAGCCTGGGCGACGAGATCGGGCGCGAGCTAGCCCGAGGTCTCGGCTACGAGTTCGCGGATCGGGAGATCGTCCTGAAGGCCGCGGAGCGGTTCGGCGAAGGCGAGCGAGAGCTCCAGCACGTCACCGACGAGAAGCCCACGCTGTGGGAGCGCTTCACGGAGACCAAGGACCCCTATCTCACCTACATCGAGGCCATCGTCCGGGAGATGGCTGCCCGCGACAACGTGGTCCTGGTGGGGCGCGGTGCGCCGTTCGTGCTGGCGGCGGTCCGCCATGCCCTCCGGGTGCGGATCACCGCCCCCCAGGGTGTGCGGGCCAAGCGGGTGGAGACCCAGCAGGGCATCACCCCGGAGGCGGCTCCCGGCATCGTGCGGGACAGCGACCGTGACCGGGCCGCCCGGATCAAATTCCTGTACCAGGTGGACTGGGATGATGCCCTTCTCTACGACCTCGTCCTCAACACCGAGCACCT